>CAYRXJ010000198.1:0-2696 GCA_964428235.1 uncultured Candidatus Bathyarchaeia archaeon
GACGTTCTCGCCCGTGACGGGCATCGGCTGCGGGCCGGGGATATCCACATGGAAGGTCACGAACCACCGCCCGGCCGGGTCACGGACAACGGTCACCGACGTGGGATCAAGGGTAGCTGGGTCGACATCCGGCCAGGTCCACAGGTACGTAAGCGGCGCGCCCGTCTTGGCGAGCCACAGTTCGCCACCGCGCATCCGAAATGCGGCTCGGTAATAAGGGGCGGACTGGCGTCCGCCCCGGGATTTGAACCGGGGGCCTTTGCCTTTTCGGAGGGGTTGGGTTACCAAGGCAACGCTCTTGGCTGCTGGGCTGCGTCTACCAGGCTGAGCCACCGGGGCAGGCTGTGGAACGCCCGGCTAGCCTGACGCGTTATAATGGCTGCTAGAACTTGCTTGTTTCACGAAAGAAGAAAGTCGCGTGAAATGGGACCCTCGGGGCGGTGTCTAGAAAAAGAATTCCTTAGACAATTTGATCTTGTGAATGTCACGTTTTGCGTGCTTCTATTCGGGCGTGAAAGTCGGGGTAGTGTGGAACTTGTGCACGAAGGCAGGCATGGTAATTGGCCGAAAGAGAAGTTCGTGACAGACAAAAAATTTGGTAGGAGAATCTTGTAAGGAGAGTGACTCTGCAAAGCTGGGCGTGAGTGCGTTTTTTTGATTGTAGAGGATGAGGACGTTCGCAACACGTATCAGGGTGTATCGTGGTACTCTCGTGTCTGGGAATCGGATATGGAAGGCTCATCGGAGGTCCTCGTTGGGGAGGTTCCTGTCGTGAGCTCGCTGAACGTTGGATCTGAGAGGCTTACGCTTTTTCTGACCAACACGAGGATCATTGTTGCGCGCGTTGGAAAGAGGGCTGTTGGGTCACAATCCTCTTTTCCATTGTTTGCGGCTCTGAGCGCTCCGATCGAAGGATTGTTCAAGTGGAGAAAGGAGTCCTCGAAGAAGAAAACAGTTTCAACCTTGTCTCCGGCTGGAATACTCGCGGCCGACAAGGAAAATTTTCCGATACCCTACGATCAAGTCGTATCCGTTGAAATACAGAAAACGGAATTCACTACACGACTGATGCTTCTCACAACTCAGGACAAGCTTTCCTTTACCACGCCCCTAGCGTTCGATAAACTGTTGAGTCTGCTCCGCGCCCAGATCGGCGATCAGAAACTCACCGTAAAGAGACACTGATGAGACGATCCAAGAAATCGTGCGAGATCCCTCGGAAGATCTAGGCGAGATTTTGTGACCAGCCTTCCGATAAGCCATTATTACAGGTCCGTAGTACCTTACAGATCAGGCAGGATCCAACGCTCTGAGGGGAATTGGCCGAGAAGTGCGCAGGACGCGGACATTTGCAAGTATTGCTTTCTTGCTCCTTCTAGGCATTTTTGGATCTCTCTCTAGTCTCGTTCCTCAAGCCCACTCGATATCGAGTCCGATATCGGCCGTATACGTCAACCCTGTTAGCTATTGCTGCACTCTTCCAAACTCAACGATGACCAAAATCACTGTGAATGTGATGATGAATCTTACCGCGGGTCAGTCGATAAACGGCTTTGATGTTCGACTGAACTACACTAACTATTGGACGCCGATTCAGACGAGTGGAGTAGTGCAAGCCAATACGACCGCAGGATTCAATTTTGACAATAACATCTTCGCGGGACGGAGCCCGTTTGTCTCGGCTGCATGCATAGATGACCAAGTGGTCTACGCGAACGCGATCTGCGCGACAGATGACGCGATAATCGGCCAGGTTCACCTCGCACAGACAATTGTAGGCGCGTCGATCTCCGGCCCACTGCAAGCACAGTTTCTCTTCAGCGTATCTTTCAACGTCAAAGGCGTCGGCTCTAGTCTCTTCCTTATCGATCGAGGCCACCTTTTGAACCCAGGAGACAATACGGGGAACCAAAGTCCACAGTTTGTCCAAGACGTAACAGGAGCTGGAATATTCGGCAACACTCCGGTCGTTAGTTTCTTCGACTACTCCCCGCAAAATCCCCCCTCGGTGTTGGTCGGAGACCTCACAGCTCTCGATGCTAGCGCGAGTTTCAGGTCAACAACGGGAGGGCTGATGACAATTGCTCAGCCAGTTTACAACTGGAATTTTGGGGACGGAACCAAGAACGTTACAGGTACAGGCCCATTGGTTGCTCACAGATTTGCTTCTCGTGGCAACTATACCGTTGGGATAACAGTCAGCGACATGAGCACTGGCCAAAGTAGCACGCTCAACAGAATCGTTCCTGTTTCATCAGTTCTCGGATCGATCGAAGTTATCGTAAAGAATGCAAGAGGAGGACAAGTAAGCGGAGCCGTCACGGTTAAGGTTCACAACTACTCCTTGGCAACCGGTCCCGTGTGCGCAAATTGTACAGCCGACATTAACGGTGCTGGTATAGCCGTGTTTCGAAACCTCTCGCCCGGATTATACAACATCAGTCTTTCTGGTCCCGCGGTCAATCCTGCGAGCCAGCAAGCGACCGTCTACGCCGGTTGGACCCAGCAGGCCTGGGTCTACATGACCGACCTGGTCGTCCCGCAACCCGACATAACGGGAATAGTAATCTTGGCATTAGTGACCTCAGGAGGTGTAGGCCTCATCGCTGTTGTCATGGTGTTACAAAGTCGAAAAAGAAAGGGGCTAGGAAACAACTCTAGTCAAAGACCGAGGCCTGCGGGAAGGAAGCCCCGTT
>CAYRXJ010000199.1:0-2683 GCA_964428235.1 uncultured Candidatus Bathyarchaeia archaeon
TGCTTTTACGGACTCGACTGTTCCGAGGCTTTGCATCTGGTTCACGTTGAGGCCGATCTTCGGTAGGTCGACGTAAACGATCTCGTGAAGGGAGTTTTGGGCGTAGTCTGTTACTCCGACTCTGCATTTGTCTGCTTCAAGTCTGACCCATTCGTGCTCTTTAGTGTAGAGGACATCTTCTGGAACAATATATTCGCCCTTCAAGCCCAGAACTCTTCTCGAGAGATCATTGACTCCATTTGACTTGGTATAAACGTTCCAAGCAAATCATGTCTGAATTCCTTTGAGACGGGTCGGGATTTCTGTCCATTTCTCGACTCTAAAGACTTGGCGTAGTTCAGGCACGGTCTTGTTCCAGGGCCTGCTGTAGAGTATTCCCCACATAGCGGGGTTGTGTGAAACTAGAGGCATTAGCTCTGGCGCGTCGTCGATATACACGTTATAATTGAGAAGAATCTTGTCTTTCCATCCCGGGACTCGAACGAATCTCTCATAGGGTATCTTTTGCTCTGCAAGCCACTTCTTCGCTGAAGGGACGCTTTCCTTGCTCCGACCTGTAACGATGTCTACTTCCCCCATGACCGATATTTTCCGTACTTTTTCTGCCAGTCTCGGTTCCGTGGGCGGAACTGTTTCCCAGTCGTCCCATGCTTCGTCTAAGAACTGGAAGAATTGGTCTTTGGTTATCCCGAGCTTGCGCCATGATGCCCAAGTATCTAGGTCGGCAATGGTGTAATTGGTTCCCAAGAATTCGTTCGCGCGTTTGCACCACGATTCCATTGTTTCAGCGAGAACACCGTCGAGATCAACCGCAATCTTCATCATCGATTTCCAGGCTGCTTAATGGTGGGTCTGCGCTTGGAGCCCTTTAACTTTGAGGAGAGCTCTGGAATTGCTCCAAGTCCAAGTCGTTCCGCTGCATCAGAAAATACTCGAGATGAGTGGCTTGAGAAACGGGAAGTGCCTAATGAGTGCTAGTGAGCGAGCCCAAAATGCGGATCTAGCGATTGCAGGCTTATTGTCCGTTGCTCGTAGAAGCTTCGTCACTTTTCTCTTCTGACCCGAAAATAGAACTGTAATCAGAAGACAGGGGCTCTGATTCAGATGGCAATGTTCCGAAAAGGGAACTATCCGAAGGGACCTGCCAGGAAGGCAAGGTTGGTTCAGGGCTAGGGACAGTTGTTGGCGAGGCGGTTTTGTCCGCCGGCTTCGGCTTTTTGCCTTCCTTGACGTATATGATTACAATCTTGTAAGATTCATGACAGGTTTTGCATCGTCCAGAGTGAACGATTTTCTTCAGCTTGAGCGTTCTTGTCTTGCAACTGGGACAATCGATGAAACGGCTTCGTGCGATTGGCTCTTCCTGATTTATCGTCTTCAATGGCGTAACATCTGCGGCTGATTTATTATGACATAGCTGTTCTGTAACTCGAACAGAACTATCTTCGTCACTTGAATCAAAATCTCTGCAACGATTAGCGGCTGAGACGAGTTATTATCGGCGTATTTTGGAAAAAATCTCCGAAAGAAGACTAGTCCCGTGTATCACTCGCCCGGGTTTTGACACCCTTAAAAGTAACGTACGCTCGATTTCACTGTATCAGAGGATCGATTCGAGATTGAGCCAGCCTGGCGGCAGTAGCGCGTTTTACGACAGGGCAAAGTCCCAGACCAATCTACAGGAGAAAATCATGTTGTTAATCCCAGGATTCCATGGATACAAGGAAAAGGAAATCCGACGCGAGTCCGATAAATTATTGCGAAACCAGATCTACATGAAACTGTCCAGTGCCGAGTCGCAGGCCAAAGACACCTACAGGTCCCTCGTAAACCAGGGACTGAACGATACTTGGGATGATACCGATCACCTCATGGCAAGACTAGACAGAGTTGTAGAGAGGATCAACCACTCTGAGTACGGATATGCTGGATTCTTCGATGTCACCAAAGTCAAAGAACCAGATCTTGATCGGATGATGGACTATGATTATCAGTTGTTACAAATGACCGATGGCGTCACAAGCGCTGTTCAGGGATTGAAAGACTCGGTCGACGGCGGTCGCGTCCAAGATGCGAAGGGAAAAATCTCTGATGCGTTGAAAGCAGTAGACGCGTTTGAAACCGCATATAATGGTCGCAAGGATGTAATCCTAGGAGTTCAGCAGTAAGATGCCACAAGTCATAGAGTGGAGAGGTGCAGGCCCTGACGATATAGTCTGGAGATATCCGGTAGAAGAGATCCAAACTGGCGCTCAACTCATAGTTCACGAATACGAGGTCGCAGTCTTCCTAAGAGACGGCAAAGCCTACGACGTCTTCCCACCAGGAAGACACACCCTGACAACAATGAACCTACCCTTGATATCTAGGGCATACGGAATATTCTTCGGCGGTAAGACACCTTTCACCGCGATTGTAATTTACGTCTCAACGAAACAGTTCGCCGGCAAATGGGGCGCAAAAGCTCAAACAACGGAGCTGGCACCATTGATGGTTCACGGAACGGCCTTCCTTAGAGTTACAGACGCGAACCTGTTCGTCAACGAAGTCGTCGGAGGACAAGGTGCCTACAATACAGGCCAGGTCGACGATTTCATTCGCGGATTCATCAATGAGAGAGTTATCGATGAGATGTCGAAATACGATCTCCAGACGGCTTTTACGCAGCTAGACAAGGCATCCA
>CAYRXJ010000200.1:0-2651 GCA_964428235.1 uncultured Candidatus Bathyarchaeia archaeon
AAGTCACGGACCTAGGCGTCCATTTGCGATGTTGTTACAAGGCTTGGGTCGTCAACCATTGCTGCTAACTGGCGGGCATCGTGAAGTCCTGTTTTCCAGAGATCGATTGCGAGCACATGGTCCTTTCCAATTTCCCGAGCGAGTGCTCGGAGTTTGGGGACGGAGATCCCGAAAGAGCTGCCGGACTGGATCCCGTACCGTGCCATGCCTTCCCGATTGCGGGGATTGCCCAGTTTTCTTAGACGGTTTACGGCTTCGTCAGCTTTCAAGGTAATTGGGATTCCTAACGTTTTGAAGCAGTAGGTCGTGTGTAGGCGAATATGAGCCAGAACCTGGATGTAGCTTTGCCAGTCCGTTCGAAGCCGTTTTCGACGAGTCGTCGATCAATGGATCCGAGGGGGTGGAGGTAGAATTTGAAACCGGTCTTTCGTATCTTCTCGACAAAGTTGATGGCGGCTGCGCCGCATCTCATGAAGGGTTTCATCCATCCCTCGTCGCGCGGGACAACGAAGCCTATGAACTCGCGTGACGAGCTGGTCGCGTTTCTTAGGAGATTTGTCCAGTCGGGATAACAACAGAGAACCTTGTCCATCACGACGATGTCGGATAATGGTGGTTGTGCGGTGGCGCCATCGGCGACTTCAAACCTGGCCTTGTCTGTCAGTCCCATTTCTTTGGTGTAGCTGTTTGCTTCTTGTATCGCTGCGGTCGAGATGTCAAGACCAACGCATGAGGAGGCGCCGAGCTGGAGAGTCTGCAGGGCGAAGAAGCCTGTACCGCACCCGATCTCGAACACTTTCTTTTCGGCGAGCCCGTTCTTGATGACAAAATCGAGGAGTACTTGGCTACTTGGTGTAAGGCCTTTCTCCTTGTATTCGCAGCATCTATCATGGGCCATGTCGTCAAAGGTTTCGGCGATCTTCTTTGTCTCAACCGGAGCGGTCAAAAGCATCAGTCTTGTCTTGAGAATTTGCCAGTAATCATGAAAATGACATCTGTCTCGGGCGAGACCGTTTTCAAGACTTCGCGGACTCTTTCCCGAACATCGTCTGAGTCGACTTCTAGGTAGATTGTGAGTCGGCCTTTGGGGATGCCTATTCCGCTGACTCCGGGCAGTTGTAAGATCTGGGGGGAAATCTTCTGTTTGATGGCTTTGGGGTCGGGGTCTTTTGTCGGAGCCATGTTTCCCTAGTGTTTTTTCGAGGGTCTCTGACTTGAATCTATCCTGCGAGTTGTATCTGAAGGGCTGTTAGGACATCAGAGATATGGTTCGCGATGGTGGATTTAGGGGATCCGCCGAATAGTAGTCCTGTTGCTCTTCCTAGACCGCGATCGACGATGAGGGATCCGGAGTCTCCGGCGTCCGAGAACATTTGTCCCTGGTCTGGGGTGATCAGTATCTGTCCTTGGAATGTGAGTGTTCCGACGTCGTACTGGATGTTCACGTCGGCGCTGATGTCGAGGACTGAGCCTGTAGTGTACCCGGTTGTCCGGCCGACCTTGTGAACTTTCATCCCATCTGTCGCATCGATCGGTGTGGTGGTGGAGAGGGCTCCGACCTTTGGTAGAAAGGTCGGGTCCGTTGTGACTGTCTTGTCTATTGCAGCAATAGCGCAGTCAACCGTATTCGGTCCCTTAGCCTGAAGAGGAACCATCTTGGAAAGAGCTGCTACTCTGTCTGTTGCCTGGTTTCCCTTGTCTAGGAGTGCTGGTTGGAAGATGGCAGTTCCTACGGGAAGTTTGTCTTCATTGGCGAGAACGTGATTATTGCTCAATATGTACTGAGCGCCTCCACTCTTTACGATAGCGCCTAGTGTTCCAGCCTCAACCACGTTTCCAATCGGCGGTGGGCCAATTGATGTTCCCGGCCGGATCGGTCGCCAACGGTCTCTCGGTGTTTGAGGGGGTATCGGGGGGATCGTTGAGAATGCTTTGAACCGTCCGGTTTCAACAACATCAGTTGGAACTCCTTTGATCAGGGTCGGGACCTGTTGAGGCTGTGGAATCTGGGTTTTCGGGAATTTCCTGTTGACGTAGACTCGAACCGCGTCCGTTCCAGTAGGCTGGCCACCCTTGATCTTCTTGCCGATTCCCACCCCCACGACGTTGAGGTCGAGTTGGTAGGAGACTGCTCGGGTCGAGTATGCGGCTCGAGCGCCATCCGTAAGAAATCGTCTTGCAGCTTCCGTCTTTGCCGATGATAACTGGGCAGGAATGCTCTGGCGGTTCATGAAAATCGAGAATCTCTCTTTCTTCTGATTAAGACTTGCTTTACTCCCTGTCCTAGTGAAGACTGTTTGTTGAAATTGGTCCCAAGCCGAAAATGTAACATATCGTGATTTACACGGAATTGTGAATCCAATTGATTCTTGCGCCATTTCTTTAATGGAGAATTTTCTATTCCGTAGGTTTAGAGGCCCGTCTCAGGGCTGTTATCTAATAGAGCACGGGCAATTTTCCTGCCTCTGGTAATATACTCGGATACGGTTTGTTGTTTCCACAGGCGGATACCGATCACCTTCTTGACAAATCCGATGATAGCATGATGTTCGTGTTCCGCTTGTTTTGCGTATGAAATTGATACGAAACCCTCAGGCTACGCCGTGTTCCCGACCATGATCCTAAGCTTCGCGAACAATAAGGGTGGAACC
>CAYRXJ010000201.1:0-2620 GCA_964428235.1 uncultured Candidatus Bathyarchaeia archaeon
ACGTAAAGGTTACGGATGTCTCAGTGCACGAGGACCCTGTTCACCGTGGTCCCGGGCAAATCATGCCGATGACAAGGAGAGCAATGTTCGTCGCTTTCCTTGAAGCTCAACCAACCCTGCTGGAACCCGTTCAGAAAATCACCACACGGGTCCCGAACGAGCTATTGGGGGCAGTGACAAGCGTGATTACACAGAAGCGAGGAAAGATCGTCTCCGTAGATCAGAAAGGACACCTAGTTTCAGTAGTGGGAGAAATGCCTACCGCGGAAAGCTTCGATCTATCTGAAGTCATGAGAAGCCAGACCCAAGGGAGAGCATTCTGGGGACTAGAGTTTGCCAAGTGGTCTCCAGTCCCGACTTCGCTACTACAAGGAGTAGTTGAAGGAATCCGCAAGAGAAAGGGACTCTCGTTAGAACCGCCGAAAGCTTCCGATTTCATGGAAGCCTAGGGCTCTGCGACAGTGCGTTTTTCAGTCGCTATTGATTTATTAGCTTTTGAAGGGTCTAGGCCGCTATCGGCTCAAGGGGTTGGCTTTGCGGTGCAGGTATCAGTTTAGCCTTTGGCTCCGGATCCTTTCTTGTAAGCCACCCGCCCTTCCAAGGGGTGAGGATTCCGTACAACATTACAGATAGGGTCACGAATAATGAGACGAACCCGAAAAACATTCGGTAAGGAGCAGATTCGGCCGGGGTTCGCTGATACTTCCAAGTATTGAGCCCGTGGATTAGTCCGATGTAGATTGTTCCGGCGAAGAAGCCTGCAGTTCCGATCCATTGTCCTTGAAGGGGTTTCACGATGAGCCAGAGAACAACTATGACGGGGCTTACGAGAAGAAGTGTCTGGAACAGGTACGAAATCAGAGCTGCGGGAGCCGATTTTCGCCACATGAATCTCCAAGACAGAAGAGACCCGTGAATCCATCCCCGTGTCCAGCGAAGCTGTTGTCTCAGGAATTGTTTGGATGACGCAGGCACGAGTGTGCGAACTATCGCATTGGACTGGTACACCGATCTTGCGCCCTTTCTGGATAACGCATAGATTGTCAGGATTCTGTCCTCTCCAGGAGATTTGATCAATTTCTTGGCGAGACCTTTGGAGATCCAGCTCTCACCTTGATCATCGTTCAGATATGCTCTCGAGCTAGGTCTTTCTTTCCGCCATTCGTTCATGATAGGAAGAATTGCTTCTCTTCTGTAAGCTGCGAGCATCCCAGAACAGCAGAGAACGCACCCAAACCTAGATTCCATCCCCTTGACCAGACGAAAGCTATCAGCATACCAGTAGTGCTGCAGTTTCTGGATAATTCCCTCATCTTTGTTCATGCTCTCTCCGTGTCCCGACACTGCCGCAACTCTTGAATCATTGAAGGGTTGTACGAGGAGTCGAATTGCGTCCCTATCCACGAAACTGTCGCTATCGATGCAAACGACAATATCACTTCCGATGGAGGAGATAGCTGTCGCGAGAGCCACTCTCTTGCCGTAGTTTTGCTCGTGTTGTATGAGTTCGAGCCGGTTTGAGAGCTGCGAATCTCTCTTCGCCCTCAACATTCCCTCCCATGTTTGATCTGTACTCCCATCATCTACAGCGATGACCCGCATCTTATCCGTTGGATAGTCGCTGTTGAATACCGTCCGAATGACGGACTCGATTACCTCTTCCTCGTTCTTCGAGGGAATGATGACAGTGATAGCGGGCCTGAAACCCATGTCGGGCACTGGCTTGTACCCGGCGGTGCTCGAGTACATGAAGAGCAAGAATCCCGTGATCGAGACCGAGTACAAACCTAGGAGCATAGTTTGCGAGGCTCGGAGCCAAACGTACATTATCGCAAGAATGGAACTGAACGTAAGAAGTGTGACCAGTCCGCCTAAGACTCTTCGTCCCTTACCCAAAGACGGTTCGCATCGTTGATAATTCCTGTCGAATAGGTCATTGGTCCTCGGTTTTCTGTGAAAAGGGTTGAGGTGATCAATTCTTTTTCCTATCCCAAGATATCCAGATATTGCTGAGATTGAGCAGTCAGGATTATACTCACCGGCAGTGATTAACTGGCGTCCAGTTTTACCGATCTGATTCCACCGTGCTAGAAACCGGCCGTTTTCTCCCAGAATTGCTTACGATTACAAGTATGAATCCCAGAACAAACAATACTGTGAAAGTCGTGTTATCAAGAAACCCAGCAATCGCCAAGAGAGCCGGCCCCGCTATCAACCCAAATCCTGCAATTGCGAACAGTTTCGCCACCATTCTCAATGTTGAGGAAGGAACTGATCAATCCGATAATAGAAGATAGTGGTCGGTTAGAAGAATGGATTGACGTTTGTCATAGAAAAACGCTTAGAAAGAGTGAATATTCGACCTCAACGATGGCGGCCGTGGTCCAGAGTCAACCTCAATCTGTTGAGATTGACGGGCAGCCTGGTCTATGACACCGGCTTCCCATTTCCCAAAGGAAGGAGAGAGCCGGGAACCCGGGTTCGAATCCCGGCGGCCGCACCAACTACATGATCAAGACGTAATACTTCCCTTTCTACTCATGAAATTTGGACTTACTACTTCGCATAATATAGTTCGATAAAGTAGAATGCGTAAGCTCCGATGAAGCTTCCGCCCATC
>CAYRXJ010000202.1:0-2613 GCA_964428235.1 uncultured Candidatus Bathyarchaeia archaeon
AGGGAACATGGTCTTTCCCAGGCCAGGATGACCGACTAGGAGAATCAGGTCTCCTCGAGGGAAACCTCCTTCGACGAGGGTGTCAAAACCTTCAACACCGGTCGCGGCCCTATCGTCCAAGGGCTTCTCTGCAACGTTGGGAACAGATGTCAACCTACAATTCGATTGGGAAATCGGCCTGCTAGCTCAAAATCAATCCGATACCGTGATGTTCACCCTGAGGTTCCGAATTCGAATGTTTTCGTGAGATGAGGGACCTCAGTTGAGATTTAGCTTCAAAACTGGACCATTTCCATGAACTTCCCGATCTTGAAGGCATCTCCCTCCAAAGGCTCGAAATATGGATACAAACAGGGCAGGTCGACTCCGGCCTCCCTGAAGGAGGCCACGTAGGACGATAGCTCCTCCCTCGCCGGATTAGCTAGCGAGATCTTTAGCATCTTCTCGGTAATTCGTGGAGGGTTGTTTGACGCGACAGCAGAGTTCGCACTCTCGATATCTTTCGCAACTCCAGCCGACTCGAACATTCCATGGTAGCTAGGATTCCTGTTGTAGCTGGCGAATTCTTCTATCATCATGGTTTCTGCACGGGACTGCTCTTTTGCATAGTAGATCTTGAGGTAGCACGAAACAATTAGATCTTGACGTGCATTTCCGAGTGAATTGATTATTTTGCTGGCGTGCTCTGGGGGGCAAAGGTTCAGAAGAAGACCATCTGTTCTGGGAGCGACCTGCTTCGCGATTCCAGGACGGAGTGCCGCGATGAAGGTCTCCGGAAAAGCGACTTTATGTTTGCCATCAGAAAACTTCTGATAACGTTCCCTGGTTGTCTGGAGCCTCTTAAGCATGGACCGGATAACTTCCTTTGGGTCGTTTCCTGCTGGACCCGTTCCGACCCCCAGGCAAAACCTGTTTCCAGACAACTGTTGCAGCGTAAGTATTCGGCTGGCGAGGACTGCAGGATCATGCTCTAGAATCCTTATCACTCCACTTCCAACATAAAGTCTCGTCGAGACTGCGAGGCAGGCCGAGCAGATATCGAGGGATCTGAATCCACCGCTGCTACCCTCAGGAATGAAGATGTGAGACAGGGAACTTGCATCATCAAGCTTCTTAGCAAGCTCTATCATAGTTTTTGGCGAGATTGCTGTCGACCTGAACGCAACCGCCAGGTTGTTCCCCGGGGTCATTGAAGTGACCCTATGTTCGGCTGGTTTAAGGACAGGTCCCAAATCACACTAATAGGATCAGGAAAACTGTCGGAAAAATTCCAACCTCTGCAGCAATGACCCTTCTAGTTGTTTCCAACAGGCTACCGTTCACTGTCAGCAATCGCGATAAACGCCTGATCTTCCACTCAAGCCCTGGGGGACTGGTCTCAGGACTGAACGCGTACCTCAACTGGTCGACCCAAAACCCGAACGGATCAGACTATCTGTGGATTGGCTGGCCTGGAATAGAAGTCGAAGAGAGTCTTCGAGAGCAGCTGAAAGCGAGAGCTGCGAAACAGAAAGCTTGGCCAGTTTTCCTCGACGAGAAGACTATGGATCGCTTCTACCATGGATTCTGTAACAGCACGATCTGGCCTCTCTTCCACTATTTTCCGACATACGCCAAGTTCAGGGAAGAAGACTGGACGCAATACGTTAGGGTTAACGAATCATTTCGAGACGAAGTTCTCAAGACATGCAAGCCTGGAGACACCGTCTGGATCCACGATTATCACCTCATGCTATTGCCGAGAATGATTAGAGAGAAACTTCCCGATCTCTCAGTTGGATTCTTTCTTCACACCCCATTCCCCTCGTATGACATATTCCGAACCCTACCAACAAAGTGGCGCAGTGAAATTCTCGAGGGAATCCTTGGATCAGATCTAATAGGATTCCACACAATAGACTACACACAGCACTTCCTTCGATGCATTCTCCGCATTCTGGGCCAAGAACATAATTTCGGCCAGATTATCACAACCGGAGAGCGAACGATCAAAGTCGACACATTTCCGATGGGGATACAATACCGAGAACTACACCAGGCGGCAAAGAGCAACGACATTGTCCAGGAAGGACGTGGACTTCGTGAAAGACTTGGCAATCGGAAAATAATCCTCTCACAAGACAGACTTGACTATACCAAAGGGATCAAAAACAGACTTGAAGCCTACGCATCTCTCCTTGAGAGATACCCACAGTGGCAACGAAAAGTCGTACTAGTTCTATCCGTCGTCCCGTCGAGACTCGGAGCCGAACATTACGACCAAATGAAAGAGGAAATCGACAAGCTAGTTGGAAACATCAACGGAAAGTTTGGAACAATCGATTGGACTCCAATCGTGTACCGATATCGATTCTTGCCCTTCAACCAACTCATGAGCCTCTTCTCGATTAGTGACATTGCCCTAGTGACACCACTGAGAGACGGAATGAATCTCGTTGCGAAAGAATACATCGCGTCAAAAACGGATCAGAAAGGGGTCTTAATCCTAAGCGAAATGGCAGGCGCGTCACGCGAAATAGGTGAGGCACTAATCGTTAAACCCAACGATGCTTCCGAAATAGTCGATTCACTGAAAACCGCTTTGGAGATTCCCAAAGGGGAACAAAATCCCCG
>CAYRXJ010000203.1:0-2591 GCA_964428235.1 uncultured Candidatus Bathyarchaeia archaeon
CGGCAGAAAATGCAAGAAACAGAATGTCTGTCATTTTTGTAGATCAGAGTGTTGGAATCCCGACGACCAAGAGGTACGTTATGCCGATGTTGATTATCGCTAGGCTTAGGAGAAGTGTCCAACCGGCACGGAGGAGCTGGTCCAAACGGACTCTTGGAAACGTTGATCGCAGCAGCATAATCAGTACGATAACAATGAGGGTCTTGAAAAACATCCAAAACAAGGGCGGAAGAATACTGGGTCCAAGAAATCCCCCGAGATAGATTGTTGTGAAAAGTGCTGAGAACGCGTAGAGCTTGACGAAGCCTGGACCCTGAGCCGCGAGAAAAAGCACGCCCGGAAACTCTGCTTGCCAGCCCATCATGATCTCAGATTCGGTTCCTGGAAGCGAGAAAGGCAATGCATCCATCTTAGCAACAATGGTCACCAGTAAAATGAACGCTCCAAGAAGCTGTGGTATAATGAACCAACCGCTGGTTTGCACGTTAACAATCTGGGCCAAATTCATCGACCCCGCCATCATTATGACTCCCAGTGCTGATAGCCAGAGTGGAATCTCGTAAGCGGTCTGCTGGAAGAGCGCTCTAAGTCCTCCGATGAATGGGAACTTGCTATTCGCGCTCCACCCAGCCAGGAGAACAAGACTAGGAGATAGAGTAATTATCGCCAGGAAAGCCGGAAGACCCACCTCAATATTGGCAATCTGAAATCCCGGCGCGAAAGGAATGAGACCAACAAGCGCGGCCCCGAGCACCAGAGCCGTCGTTGGGGCCATTACGAAGAAGAAAGCGTCCGAGTTTTCCGGAACGAACAATTCCTTGAAAGAGAGCTTGATGAGATCTGCAAACATCTGGAGGACTCCACCGCCAGGGCTCGCATAGAGGGGACCGATTCGAAGCTGAACTCTCGCCGTCACCTTCCGCTCAAGCCATCCAAGTAGAGCCCCGATGATAGCCAGCGAAGTTAGGCCAGGGAAGATAGCGATCTCTAGGAAGAGAGGGCTTGTGAGCATGTCAATGACAGGTTGTAGAGGCCCGAGCATCGGCGCCGTGTCTGTTCAGGCTCCCTACCAATTCTCCCGGTGATTGGCCAGATGAAGCGCGTATCCCAGCGGGATCAAAAGGACAACGATGAACACGAGAACTGGGAGGGACCCTGCCTGGCCTAACGCCCGAAGGTCTAGACCCCATGCGAAGAGGAACATGGCGATGACATCGTAAACGACGAACATCAAGAGGTATGGATAGTATTGAATAATGAAGCGTGTTCTGCCGGGACCAACCGCGATCTGTCCCGACTCGAAAGGCTTCTTCTTCTCGGGTGTCGGCCGACGGTCTTTCGGTGTAACGAAAAGTCTTAGAACGATTATCAGGGCGACGGTCGAGACGAAGACGAAGCCGATGTAGGCTCCGATCTCCGGGATTCCCTGAGCAACCATTTCCTGGACCTGGACACGATTCTTCGAGCCAGCCGGAGTTTAGCCATTATAAACATTTGAGGTAGAGAGTAATTTTCGCGTCTATTCCTTTCTCTTCCACAAATAATCGGCGTATTCTTCCAAAATCTTCCTGTTTCGAAGCCGTTTCACACCCCTCAACGATCGCTTCGCTTCCAACGCATAGTCTCGCGCCCGCTTCCGAGCAAACTCCAGCGACCCAGTTTTTCTAAGAAGAGAAAGGACCTGTCGATTCGTCAAGCCACTGTTCGAATTGAGAAGATTGGAATTATGGTTGTGACGCGGCGCCTCATGAAGACAATGAGAGGTAACGATGTTGGGACCCTTCAACAACTGTTCGCTCGACCCGTTGTGAAAGTCCAACACATCATCTTGGATCTGAAAAGCCATTCCTCCTGATCTTCCGAACTTTTGCATTCCAACAAGATCCTTCCCATCTGCACCTGCAATAGCCGCACCTATGCCCGCAGCACTACCGAATAAGGAAGCGGTCTTGAGATCAGCGATTGCAATGCACTCGCTCACACTAGCGTTAAGATCAGCGATAATATCCAACAATTCTCCCCGGCTGATGTCGACAAGTGTCGAGCCGATCATTCTCATGACCTCTTGGTTCTTGTAATTCGACAACTGCTGCACCCCCTTAGAAGCAAGAAACAATCCAGAAGTCAGAGCCTTCTCGTTGCTAAACGCCATGTGAACGGTCGGAGCCCCTCTTCGAACCTGGTCTTTATCGATCAGATCGTCAAAGACCAGCGTAGCAGCGTGAATTATCTCGAGGGCTGCCGCCGCATCCAGCGCATCGTTCGGGTCTCCCCCAAACGCCTTCGTCGCAAGAACAACCAGAAGGGGACGACATCGCTTACCACCTGTCTTGAACATGTACTTGATAATCTGGTTCGCTTCCTCGCGATCAAAATTCGTCTCAAGAGTGTCATCGATCTTTTCCTGAATCGGACCACGCCAATCTTTGAAGACGGGTGGAACGACACTCATTCAAACCATCAAATCTTGGAGATTTCTGATTAACGAGTGGCCGCACCCGTATTTAATCGGTTGCAGCGAATATCGGGTTGGAATTATCGGTATGTAGATGCTTGAAACAACCTTTATACCAAAAACAAGCCGGGCGATG
>CAYRXJ010000204.1:0-2578 GCA_964428235.1 uncultured Candidatus Bathyarchaeia archaeon
ACAAGGACTGATTCCCGCATATCGCATCGGAAGCCTCTGCTGATCGATTATGTCATCATTGTGAAGCGCCAGTAGAGCGTGTTCCGCCGTAGGAATAAGATAGAGATCTTCCCCCTCGATCTTGTAGATCACATCTTCGAAATCGGACATCGCGACTGCGCCCGCGATCACGTCGCGCCGTAGAAAGTATGGAGGTTGATAGAGCTCGAAGCCCTTCTTCTTGACAAAGTCAAGCCCATAGCGAAGCAGTGCGTGGTTTAGCCTGACGAGATCATCTCGCAAATAGTAGAATCGGGCTCCAGCGACTTGACCAGCTTTCTCTATATCGATGAGCCCGCGTTTGAGACCAAGATCAATATGGTCAAGAATCTTGAAGTCAAACTTTGGAGTGGCTCCCCATCTTCTCATTTCGAGGTTATCGTCCTCAGATTTTCCGAAAGGCACGCTCTCGTGAATGATGTTCGGCAGGTTCAGAAGAATGCTATCGATCTTCTCTCGATCAGCATCGATCTTCGTTTCAATATTCTTGATCTTGTCAGGAATAGCCTCCGCCTCTTTCATGATGGCCGAGGGATCGACACGTTTCTTCCTCGCCTCGGCGATCGCGGAAGTGACTTCATTTCGTCTCTTTCTTAGCTGATCAACCTCGGCCTGCAGATGCCGCCACCCAGCATCAAGTTGCAAGAGATTGTCAACCTGAGCGAGTTTCTCAGGAATCCCCCGCTTTCGGAGGTTTTCCCTGACCGCCTCAGGGTTCTCTCTCACGAACTTGATATCCAACAAGATTTACTCGTTTTCCACATTCCACACTGTCGGTAAAAAACCAACGTTCCTCGTGAGAGTGCCAAGACTTTTGAACTACCAAGCCCGTCTGGCAGATTCCAGTCTTGGAGTTACACCAACACGACGTAGTCTATTTCGGCGTCGTGAACCTCATCGACAACAGCAATGTCATGGGCACAATAGACGTCTGGAAGTGCAGATCATGCCCCCAGATCTTCTGTGAGGACAAGAGATTCGGTCTCACAGATCTAGCCCCCGAGGTCGGACTACCAAGAATAGAACCTGACTCAAAGTGGGCCGCTCTCATCTGTACCAGAAACAACGGTTCGAACTGGACCCTAATCCAGACCAGACCGGGAGCCACGGTCCAGCACTCGTGCACCCCCGAGACAAAACTAGAGTTAAAGATCGGACGAGATTATGGAATAGAGGCAGGACCCGCATCCGGCATCGGGCAACACAGGGTCATACTTGTTGAAGACTTCGTGAACCAGCCGGTCGATGTGATCACCGGCAAAAAACACCTGGGAACAACCAACGCCAACCAAGCTCTTGGCAAACCATTCTCGTTCACACCGCCATTATCCGCCGCAGTAATCTCACCATCCAAGTACAGCGTTCTGAACATTACAAGCGTGCTGCTCATCGTTTCGGGAATCTGGCTAGGAGTGATTGCAAGTTATGGCCTCGCTACCACTCCAGTCCTCGGGATCTTTGCGATCCTTGGAGTCGGCGCAATTGTTGGAGGAGTATTCCTTCGAAAACCGAAGCTTTGGCCCGCTGCAACGGGTCTCGCTGCAGTCGCAGTCGCCTTCGTCGGTCAATTATGGTTTCAAAGTGCAAACGGACTCTCTCTAGGCGCCACGGTCCTTGACCTTCTCCTGGCAGTTGTTGTCTTCTTTGGCTGGCTATCGTTCTCCCGGGTCCGGCGTTTGAGGTCCGAACAGTGGCATCCTCTAGACATGCCTGCGTATGGCTAGCTTTCCATGAAGCCTGAGAACCCGTTTCGAAAAGCTGAGGAGTCCCAGCTACAGTACGACATGGATGTCTTCATTGATGATATGGGAGACGCCAGCGGCGTCGGCGGCGGAGTTGCAAACTTCCTAACAGGCTACGCAATCTACAAAGGCGAAAAATTCCAGTTCGAAGCCATCGCCTACGGCCGAATAGGCGGACAAAACGTCAGCCCAAATCTTCTACCAGACGCGATCAAGAGATTAGAAGAGCTAGGTGTAGATCTCGAGCTCTTCAACGCGCGATTGCAGAGAAAAATGGTCGAGGGAGAAATGACACTGAATATTCCAGAAGGGGCCACCCCTCCAGAATAGACTGGTGCAGAACAGACCTTCTACGAGGATTAGTTATTGATGGGAACCAGTTCTTCACCGAAATAGTAAGCCTTCAGATTGCAGAACTCGCACCAGGCGCCCACCCGGTTGTCTGTCTGGTCCGAGAAGTAGACATTGAGCTGTAGCTGCCCACAACGAGGGCAACTATTGTTAGTGACCTTTTCCAAGACTCTTTACCGATATAGTCACGCATCTCGCTGGTCTTATCCAGGAGACCGCGCCGAAACTGAAGACCATCTGGTTCATCCCGATGACCTCGCCCATTTCTGGAGTGGGAAGGGCCTACGCTAATTCGGGAAGGGATTTTTGGGAGGGCCTGGTGAACGGCGGATTTGGCCGCCCCGCTCGCCGGATGGCTGGCTTTGGAGGGCCTGTCGGAGGAGGCCGCGGGGGCGCTCAGCGTGTTTCGCCTGATGCGCGAGGAGGCCGCGAAGGATCGGACTTCG
>CAYRXJ010000205.1:0-2554 GCA_964428235.1 uncultured Candidatus Bathyarchaeia archaeon
CAGCCGTTCATGCCTCGCGATTTTGAGCCCGCAGTCTGGACACCAGACATCCTCTTCTCTGCGGGCGATGAATATCGACTGCCATATTCCGAGATGCTTTCTTGGACTACATGCGCTCCATTCTGAGATTGTCATGCGCGTTGCCCGAAACGCCCAGGCAGCCTCCTCCTTCCACTTGGTCAGATGCTCGGCTTTGTTTTCGCAGGCCTTGTGATAGAAGCTGCGCTGCCCCTCTTGAGTGAAGGATGCCGAAACGGACTCGTCTCTATGAATCGGATTGCCGCATGCATCACAGATCTCCATGAGATCTCAGCGGGTACACTTCTCTTAGAACAATATCAGGCCAGTGTTACCATGATATGAATTTCTGATGGTTAGAGATCTGCAAGATGGAGGAATTTTAGCGCGTCGATAAGTCCCTCAGCATACGCCACGCAGGCAAGGGCGGTTACCTCCTTGCGGTGGCTAAGGTAGTGCTTCGCGTCTCGGGTGTAATCGTTCGCCAGCATCAGAACGTAGTCAAGCTTTGAAGGATCAATGGGTTCCGGAGATCTCATAGGTTTGAGACTTGCCAAGGCTCTTGACGTCATGTCTAGATACTTCGCAGCCCTTTCTCCGGCGTTTTCCTTCATTCTGAATCCCCTAGATCCGAGTCAGATGCGCCACAGAAGACCTTCAATGCTTCAGCTTCCATGAAGTGGAGTTTCCCCGGAAATACCATCGAATGTGGGATCCTGCCAAAATTCTCGTTTTGTAACGAACCAAGTCTGGCCGCTTTCACGATCTCATCTTTAGCACCGATCCTAGCTGCACCTATGGCAAGAGATTTCTTGAGTCCGTTGTTTGTGGCGACTAGCTTCTTCGCGGCCTGGTCTACGCTAATCGGTTTCGAGGCGTCAGATCTTACATCCAGAAGCATTAACGTGTGTAACCCGCGGATCTCATTTTCTGAAATCGTGTCCAACACTGAACGAGGCACCGACGACTCTTGCGGAAGTGTGACAGACTTGCCGAACTTGTAGCTTTGCAATCCGGTCGCGCCGCATATTGCTGATATTATCGAAGGGGCATTAACGATTCTGGACTGAACCCCGTTTCTAGCCAATGCTAATCTGATCGAGACGTGCGTCGTCGCGATCATCGGGTCACCAGGAACCAAGAGTGCAGTCTTCCCCTTTCGTGCTGCGTCAAGTATCACCTTGCCTCCTTCATCCTCGAGTTGGACCCGGTCTAGAACAACGATGTTCTTTCCAACCAGATCCTCAAGGTTCTTTTTGTCGAGGCCTGGCATTTTGTTGGTGTAGAATTCTGCGAAAACAGTATTTGCATTTCGGGCTTCTTCAAGCCCTTCAAGGGTCATTCCTCGTTCGTCGTTCAGCCCAAGTCCAATGAATGCAACGCTCATACCAATAGAGAGAAAGTCGTTCGCTAAAAGATCGTTTCTGGAAGACTATCGTGGAGGCTCGCGCTGCCTCGTTCCCGTTCCTTTGGAAGATGAGGAGGCGCTTGGTCCGCTAGTCTTTTCCTCAGCATGCTTCGATTCTTCTTTGAAGACAGGTTCAGCCTTTGTCGAGTCCTTTGCAGTTGCCTCGCTCAGCTTGGGCATGACGTTTGCTAGCCTACGGTGAAGGATCCTGAAACGCGAAACCCTGAATACGAGCCCCCGCCCCCGGGCTATATCAAAGGCAACCGTGTCTGAAACAATTCGTCTCCTCTCCATCTTCAACACAGAAAGATATCTCACGCTCTTCCTCCCAGTCCTTACAACCGTGAGTTCGATGACGCCATCGGTTACGCTCTTGATCTTTGCGATCGAATCTTCGGGTATGGCTCCTCGGGAAGCGGTGAGGATAAAGAGACCTCCTGTCTTTTTCACTTTGGCACTAACTGTTTGTAGGAAGTTGATGGCTTGTTTTGCCTCAACCCCGTTGAATATCGGGGTAATCGAGTCTAGCATCAAGGTCACTGGGGCATTCTTGGCTTTGGTGATGAACGAGGTGACCTGGATGTTGAGTTCTGTGAGATCTGAGGGATCTCTGAGTGCTCCTTCTCCTTGACCTGCTAGACCTGAATAGCAGTCGATTATTTTCAAGCGCCCTTTTCTGAGATGTGAGATGATGTCCCATCCAAATTCGCCCATTCGTGCTTGAACATCTTCGGGAAAAGCATCGTATGATAACAGGGCACAGAGTCTACCCGATTCAAGCTCATCGTGTAATAGTTCGTATGAGAGCACGGTCTTGCCGCTTCCGGGATCGCCCAGGAGCAATAGACTAGATCCTCTGGGGATTGGTCCTCCTATCATCTGCTCGAGATGTTCGAACCCTTCTAGTGAGGTATCGTATCGCCGGAGGACCACTACTCCGCTGAAGATGGCTAGAATTCCTCCGGCGACAAAAGGCCAATAGCCAAGCTGTGATGTCGCAATGTTCATCCTGACGAATGTGTCAAAGTTAATGCCAGTTTTCCCGAATCCTTCGTTGATGCGTTTCCATTCCAAGCTGATCCACCACGCTCCTGCCGTAACCGATCTTGGATCAGAATATAACGTGTG
>CAYRXJ010000206.1:0-2071 GCA_964428235.1 uncultured Candidatus Bathyarchaeia archaeon
TCGCGTGGGTTCTCAAGTGTACGTTACCTTTTTTATGATAATAGCTCTAATACCCAGCTACCATATTCCCGAAAAAAAGTACGCCAACCCACACAAATGAGCCGCATAGACGAGAATCTACATCGTATACTGAAAGACCACGGTCTCACAGAGTATGAGATCAAAACATACCTGAAACTCGTCTTCGACGGCCCCGCCACCCCATTCGAGATCAGCGAAAGCGTCCAGATACCCTACGCCCGGGTCTACGGGACCCTGGAAGGTCTGGAAAAGAGAAAGTGGATACGCGCTAGGCCCGGAAGACCGGTAGTCTACGAAGCTAATCCCCCAAGGTCCGTGGCGGAGCTAGAACTCGAGGCAAAACAATCGGAGATGGTCGCGTTTACCAACCTGATGAAACAGGATCTCCAGGCCATCTATGAAAAACGGGAAGTCGTCAAAAACATCAGTCTATGGGTCATACACGGAGGCGACAAGATATCCGACAAGATCAGCGAGATAATATCGACCGCCAAGACCCGCGCCTACCTTCAACTCTCCACCTTGATTCCAAAGGATGTTGACGATCTCCGGACACCGCTGAAACTCGCGAGAGAGAGAGGAGTCTCGGTCAAGATCCTATCCTTCGTAAACAACCGCTTCGTCGATCAAAGAAGCCTAACACAACTCTCGGACGATGCAGAAGTCGGAGTAATACAAGAACCAAGTGAAGAATTACCCAAACCCTACAACATCGTAGCAGTCGACGGACGCGACACCGTTCTCACATATCTCTGGAACATCGAGACCCCCGGCGAACCGGGCTCGAGGATCGCGTTCAGACTATCCGATGAAGAATTCGCCGGTGTAATGGACCGATATTTCGAGTATTACTGGTTGAAAGCTCGAAGGCTCTAATCGAAAGGGTCGCAAACAGATCATCGCGGATTCTCGTCTGGAGGGAGTCTCACGTAGCCTCCTCCAAGGAGAGTTCTTTGAACATATGATGGCAAGATCAAGAGAGCGACCCCATCAAAACCGAGAATGAAAGGAACATTCAGAATGCTACTGACAACCAAGGCAAAGGAAGGAAAGGCCGCACTGAGAGCATAAGCAATGATACCCGCAGCCAAGAGAACTAGTCCGACATACGACCATGATCGGGGAAGATCAAGACCAATCTTGACAAGTCTCGAACATTGCTTGCACACAAGGCTCTGTTCTCCGAATGCAACAACTTGACCTCTATCTCTAGCACATCTCATTCCATCCGTTCTCCCAAGTTCTCTCGTCCAGTATCCAGAGCTGAGAAACCCCACCGAACCAAGAATGCACAACACTCCCGATCCAGCGAGACCGAGAAGACCTAGAAAGTAGAAGTGAGATCCCAATCGACTAGATTTTCGCGAGCGCGTCACGAGATAGACTATACTAGCGTAAGCGGCAATCGCCCCAGAATAGACTTCTAGAACAGACAGAACAGTTCCAGAAACCGGGTAAGGGATGAAGAGGGTTAGGACCCTAACCAGTACAACGGAGACCGCGAAATTGGCATTGTAGAGAAGAGTGGCGCTTCTAACGGCCTTCAGTAATTCTCTCGAGAACACTCCCTCAAGCGTTCTCCCATTGTCAGGATTAGCCAATCACGCCGCACCAGACCGTGCGCTTCTTCTTTATAATTCGAAACCCTCTTGTTACGTAATCGTGTTTTCCCGGAAAGCCGTCTCGATGCATCCTGAGGACCAGAGGATAATCGAGATTACGAGAGAACTCTGTCAACAGCTCAACTGGTACAAGTTCAACCCCCAAACGATCAACTGGCGCGAGAGGATGGGCGTCCGACGCCTACCACTCGACTTTTTCATGATTGTCTCTCGCGGCATTTTTGCCGGGACAATGCAGCTCTCAAAAAGAGCTATGGGAAAGTTGACGCCAGAAGAATGGAGACCCTTTATCGCTTCCGCGCTAATCTACTACAAGAACTCAAACCGCGAGATTCTTCGCGCGTTTCTCCCTCTCATGATATTCATGGCCGGAGTATTTCCGGTGACTTTGGCCCGATCGTTTCGGTTTCTTTCCGGCTTTGGAGTCC
>CAYRXJ010000206.1:2081-2548 GCA_964428235.1 uncultured Candidatus Bathyarchaeia archaeon
ACAAGGAAACTTTGGTTCAAAGCAGACGATCAAGCACAAAAACTACTTGGCCAGTAATCCGTACTCTCTTCTTTCCGGAAACTGGCCTCCATTGGACAGCTCGAGGGAACCGGTCGAAAGGGGTTCATCCGACCTAGCCTTGACGAGAGGATCAACCACTTGAATGTCTCCTCTGGTGCTTCGTGGGGCCAATTCCCATCTATTTGAGAAGAAAGTCGAATCACAGTTCGGACTCGGATCCTCCCGTCAGATGCTGGAAGCAAAATGAAGAAGATAGGAACTAGTTCGTTGGGGCTGATGGTCTCGGCGGACCAGGTGTTGCGCCGGGCTGTCGCGAGTCGAGTTGTGCCATGAGCATCATGAGTTTCCGGGTCTCATCCAGTCTGCGCAACATACTCTGCATTTCGTTCTTGTAGTACTCCTTGTAGTTGCTTTGGTCGGATTCGGTGATCTCGCCCGAGTTGTAT
>CAYRXJ010000207.1:0-2547 GCA_964428235.1 uncultured Candidatus Bathyarchaeia archaeon
ACGCCGTTGAAAAAGAACTTCATCGGATTGCTAAGAGCGGGCATTCAAAAATCCCGGTAGTCGCCAATGCAGCGATAGAGCTTCTGCGAGCTAGAAAATATCCAATACTAATGTCCCAGATCGAAACGTCCCATGCCGACAATGCCATTCTATCATTCGCAATGTCATACAAGGGCCCAATAGCCATTGCGACCGTTGACCGGAAGCTTCGATCGAACCTCACGCACTTCGGCTTCCGAGTTATTCGTCCGAGACGTATCCGGGGCTTACTGATGTCCTAGCCCAAGGTCTTTCCAGTTCGACTTAAATAACGCCTAACTGGGTTGCACCAAGTATCAGGAGAAACAAGCCTTGGCCAGACTTTACTCGGGGAAGAGAGGAAGCTCGGGGTCAACACGACCCGTCAGCAGACGACCCCCCGCTTGGTTCAAGTATGAACCCGAGGAAGTTGAGGCTCTCGTGCTCAAACTGTCCAAAGAAGGAAACAATCCAAGCCTCATTGGCCAAATCCTCCGGGATAGGTACGGAATCCCACTAGTTTCGCAAGTAGCAGGTAAAAGACTCGAACACATTATTCCTTCGGAGAACCGGACCAAGATTCCCGAAGATCTCGAGAGTCTCTTGAAAAAGGCAACTAGTGCAAGAAGGCACCTTGAAAAGAATCGTAAGGACTATCCGAACAAAAGAGATCTCGCCCTTATCGAGTCGAAGATTCACAGGCTCGTGAGCTATTACCACTCCACAGGGAGGATTCCTAAGGATTGGGAATACAAACCCGTTGCAGCCTCACTTCTCTAGTTCAAGCCAACCTCGGATAGAACTCGAGCAGGCCGCCAATCATACAGCGGCGATTGTTAGAGAGGCAGCTTCAAGAGGCTCAAGCATTCTTACCGTTACACACTTCGACGCCGATGGCTTGACAGCCGGGGCAATCGCGTTCGAAGCGATAAAACGTCTTAACGCCCCTGTTCACCTTAGAATAGTCGAGAATCTCTCCGAGAGAACAATCAGCGAGATAGCCTCCATAGACTCCGATTTCATAATCTTCACCGATATCGGAAGCGGTTACCTCGATATCATCTCAAGCGGCCTAAAGAACCGAGAAATCGTGATTGCAGATCACCACCAAGCACTCGGTCAGCCTCCACCTGGTCTTCATCACTTCAACACTCACCTCCTAGGATTCAATGGATCAGATGAGATCAGCGGAGCCGGAACATCCTATCTATTGGCCAAGGCTATCGACGAAAATAACCGCGATCTCTCACCTCTTGCAATAGTTGGCTGCCTCGGCGATCAACAAGACAAGGGCCCCAAGAGAACTCTTACTGGACTCAACTCGCAAATTCTAGAAGATTCTGTACAGGCCAAACTTATCGAGGTAACGCAAGACCTCGTCATGTTTGGTAGGCAGACGCGACCGATCCACAAGGCAATTGCCTCGACGACATCACCATTCCTTCCCGGGCTAAGCGGCGAAGAGGACCGCTGCCTGGCATTACTAGACTCAGTCAACGTTCGAACAAAAGTCGACGACAGATGGAGAACAATCTCCGATCTGTCAACTGATGAAAAGAAGCGCATCGTAGACAAAATTATCGAACATATGATTTCTCTCAAACTCAGTGGAGAAGCCGTCCTCGATCTCATTGGCTCTGTCTACACGCTCACAAGAGAAGAACCGTCAACGCCTCTTAGAGATGCGAGAGAGTACTCTTCACTCCTTAACGCGTGTGGGCGGATGAGCAAGCCTGGTCTAGGAATCGCGTTGGGACTGGGCGATCGTACATCATCATTTCAGGAGGCCCAAGAGGTTTATTCAGAATACCGCAAGTCGCTCTCAAAATACATGAACTGGATCACTCAAGATCCTAAGGCGTTAGTCAAAAAAGGGCTTGTCGTCATCGTGAGAGGTGAAGGAATAATCGACGAGAGTATGACCGGAGCCGTCTCCTCAATGTTGTCGTCGGCTAACCTCTTCGGGATCTCTCGAGTAACGTTGGTGGTTACCGCGACAAAAGAGGGAGAGTCAAAGGTTTCCGCGCGAGGAACAAACCAGCTTGTCGACAAAGGACTCAATCTCGGAAAGATTCTACAAGACTTGTCACCCAAGTACGGCGGGTACGGGGGTGGTCACGCAATTGCCGCTGGTGCAACAGTGAGTCGCCAGGATCTAGAACCCTTCCTAGCACAGTTCGAAAAAACAATTGAGGTGTCAGTCAAGTGATAAGAGCTCGACTTGAAATTCCTGTAACCAACAAATCCATGTCGAGATCGCTAGTTGTGGCGGTTCAACCAGACAACGTGCGAATGAAAGGCCTTAAGGTCGACGGACTAACAGCAAATCATCGAGCATCTTTTCGCCTCGAATTCGATGGAAAGATTGAAACCTTCATATCCACCGTGGACGACCTCCTCCGCTGTCTGCAAGCAGGAAAGGAGACCCTAAGAAAAATAGCTAGATAACAAGTGGATCAGTAGCCGTGTAAAAATCAACAAAGAAAGTGAGGGACAAATGGCGACCCAAAGAGTGGAACTCGATATACA
>CAYRXJ010000208.1:0-1083 GCA_964428235.1 uncultured Candidatus Bathyarchaeia archaeon
GCTGAAGTGAAGGGCCCGGGATCGAAAGAAAGACGATTGACTCTTCTGAGCGGTCTGCTCAGCAAAGCATCTTCTCTGGAGACAGAGTATCTGGGCAGGATGCTGCTCGGTGAGATGCGAATAGGTGTTGTCGAGGGAGTTTTGTTGGACGCGATAGCCGAGGCCTCGGGGGTGCCCCGGGAACTCGTTCGTAGAGCACACATGCTTCACGGAGACATTGGTGATGTCGCTTTCCAGGCTCTAACACAAGGAACAGGAGCTCTTGAGAAAATAGGATTGCGACTCTTTGTTCCCGTCAAACCAATGCTTGCAGAGATGGCGGAAGATATTCAGCAAGTTCTCGCAGAGCACGAGAGCGGGAGCGCTTTCGAGTACAAGTTTGACGGTGCACGAATCCAGATTCATCGCAAACAGGATAGAGTCATGATCTTTAGCAGGCGGCTAACTGACGTTACAGAGAGTATTCCCGAGATTGTTGAGTTCGCGAAGACTCAGATAAATTCGAAAGAGTTTCTGGTGGAGGGAGAAGTTGTGGCTCTTGGGGAGGGAGGGAAACCTGTCCCATTTCAGGATTTGATGAGACGATTTCGCCGGGTTCACGGGATCGATGACATGGTCGAGAAGATACCGCTTCGGCTCTACCTTTTCGACATTCTCCAGCATGAGGGCAAGACTTTGATCGATCACCTGTACACTGAACGCTGGAAGATACTGGAGCGGGTCGTTCAGATGGAATCGCTCGCTCCGCGAATCATGACGCGAGATCCTGTTGTCGCTAAGGATTTCATGAATTCCGCTTTGAAGGAGGGTCATGAGGGTTTGATGGCCAAGTCACTTACCAGCGATTATTCTCCTGGCGCTCGGGGTAAGAAGTGGTTCAAGATCAAGCCGGCAGACAGACTCGACGTTGTTATTGTGGCAGCAGATTGGGGAAGCGGAAGGAGAGTCGGTTGGCTCAGCAATTACCATCTGGCCGTCAGAGATGATGAGACCGGAGAATACTTGGTCGTGGGAAAGACGTTCAAGGGATTAACGGATGCGGAATTCGAAATGATTACCGGGAGGCTAAAGGAGCTGAAGACG
>CAYRXJ010000208.1:1183-2535 GCA_964428235.1 uncultured Candidatus Bathyarchaeia archaeon
GACTCTATGATGTTTCATTATCCAAACGCACAGTGGACAAGCATTCAAGCAAGGGCCATGGGCATTCCGCATCGACAGATAACTGCGGGACAGGATGAACTATTGAGCCTCAAAGAAGGACTCGAAGCAATAGCTAAGGCTGTTGAAATTGACGGGGTTGTCACGGGGGCCGTTGCAAGCGACTATCAAAAAACTCGTATTGATCAAGTCTGTGATACACTCGGTTTGAGAAGCTTTGCACCGCTTTGGCACAAAGATCCAGGGAGGCTTGTGAGCGATCTGAGACAGGTTGGGCTGGAGATCATAGTTTCAGGGGTTGGCGCGTCTGGTCTGGATGCGTCATGGCTTGGACAGGAGCTGAACTCAAGTCGTTGGGCGATCTTGGAACAGATGGCACGAAAGCACGGGATTCACCTTACTGGTGAAGGTGGCGAGTACGAGACGTTTGTTGTTAATGGGCCGAACTTCAACGAGAGAGTTCGAGTTAACCGGGCCCACAGGGTTTGGGACGGACAGAGCGGTTACCTGGTTATTGATGATGCCTCGCTAGAGGCCAAGCCCTCGAACTGAGGTGTTGATTCCGGACTCGATCTTCGCAGTGTCCAATCTATCGTATTTCCTGTTTCTCATCAGGACTTGCCCATCGACTATGGTCGTGTCGACATTGTAACCGGTTGCGGAATAGACAAGATCTGACACTACCGTTTCCTTTCCATGTACTGGCATCATGTTGGGCTCTCGCAAATCGACTAGAACTAGATCCGCGTGTTTCCCTTCTTCTATGCTTCCGATTTCTTTCTCTTTGCCAATCACGCGTGCACCGTCGATTGTTGCCATATCGAGCACTTTCTGGGCGTTCGCGACTGTAGGGTCCCACCGGTGGGCCTTGTGAGCCAGGGCGCAGGTTTTCATCGTGTCGAACATGTCGAGGCTGTTGTTGCTTGCGGGGCCATCTGTTCCGAGTCCAACGGGCACGTTTGCCTCCCACATCTCGGGAAGTGGAGCGACACTACCTCCGGCTAGTTTCATGTTTGAAACGGGACAATGCGAGACGCGAACCCCACGTTTTCCGTACAGCTTGACCTCGGATTTTGTTAGCCAAACAGAGTGTGCCGCGAGAACTCTATTGCTCAGGAATCCAATACTGTCCAAATAGTCTACTTCTCTCGATTTCTTTTCTCGCTCGAATCTTGCCTGTTCACCCCGAGTTTCAGCGATGTGAATGTTGACCAGTACGTCTTCCTTCTCCGCTTGTTTCCTGCACCATAGGAGGGTTTCCTCTCCGCAAGTATATGGGGCGTGGGGGCCGAATGCGAAAGAGAGTATTGGAGATTTCATTTCCCGGATGTTCC
>CAYRXJ010000209.1:0-2534 GCA_964428235.1 uncultured Candidatus Bathyarchaeia archaeon
TGACCTCGGGGGCTTTGGGATTCCCAAAGAGGACGTTGATGAGTTCGTCAGAGTCTTCACCGAGAACATTGAGGATTACAGTCTCGCTGACGATGTGCAGGGCACAAGATACTTGCGACTTGCCAATCTCTCGCCTCAGGTGATTGAAGCGGTAGAACCTGCGGCTGGAGAAACGGATGCACAGACAACTCTCGAACCCGCCGGGTTCAGGGAGCCAACGACTGCCACGGCCACCACAACGAAAACTGTCACGATTCCAAAGCAAATCTTCGTAGCACATGGAAAGAACAGGAGACCAGTTGACCAATTAGAGAAGATACTCATTCGATTCAAAGTACCACACAAGATTGCCGTTGAGGAGCCGAACAGGGGACGACCAGTGAGTGGCAAGGTAGCAGAACTGATGAAACAGTGTACTTCTGGAATTTTCGTCTTCACAGCTGACGAGGAGACCACAGACTCAAAGGGCCAAAAGGTTTGGCGACCAAGCGACAACGTGGTCTATGAGCTGGGAGCCGCTTCTGCACTCTACGGTGAAAAAATCGTGATATTCAAAGAGGAGGGCGTTGACTTCGCGTCAGACTTCGGAGACCTCGGGTACATCTCGTTCGCGAAAGACAACTTGGAAGCGAAGGCCGCCGACCTCATGTTGGAGCTAATCACTCTTGGATTCGTCCAGCTCACCCCGACGTAGGGGAGAGTTACAGGAAACGGTAAGGAGACCCGGCAGGCCCATGCTCGGTAGTATCCCGACCTGTCGAGCCACACCAACTTCCGAGTGTGACTTTCCTCTACTATCCGTCAGCTAAGAACCTTCGGGGCACTGATCGGGTACCCACTTGTAATGTCTGGGCTCAATGCTCCGCCTTTCGGACCTAAAAACCGCAGAGGTCGTTGTACGCCTTTCGTTCATTGTTCTTGCCATACTTTTTCTGCTTTCCGGTCTTGGCATGTTTCTTGCAAAGAGTGATCGACAAGCGGCAACCTACCTTCGATGGCTAGGAAAGTGGAGACCCACATTGGCGTTAGGCTTTCGGGGCCTTCTCGGGCGTTTCTTCCTTCGCGCCCATTATTCGGGCAATTGTTCCTCTAGTGTCTGCCCACCATAACATAATCGCGAAGATAAAGACGGTAAGAAGAAAGAAGGTGAAGTCTTCGTAGAGTGCGAGTGCGTTGAAATTCCCATAAAATAACTCGGCAAACTTTCCGAAGGCGAAATTCATGAGAGCGAATATCGCTACGATCGTTGTTAACCTGAGGTAAGTCCTGAGTCCATACTTCCGTCTCGTCAATTTATCTCAGCGGTTGCCCGCCACCAAATGGGAATCTCCGGGGCTCCAATGAGTCAAAACGGCTTGCAATGTCGTCGTACGTGTGTTCTGTGGCAAGGGCGAAATAGCTCAACTCTGATCGGATAACGTCGATATGAATGGTCCAGTGGCTCACGTGTTCTTTGTACCGGGCTAAAATTCGATTGATGTTATCCCCTTCGTAAAGCTGGTAGAACCAGCCCTCACGCTTGCCTTCGTCCAGGATAATTCTGCAACAAACAGGCAATTTGAAATCTCCAAACACTCCAGTAGACCTCCAGATCAACCAGTCGGCAAGATTCTGGAAAAGTGGTAGAGAAGGTTGTGGGCCAGTCATGCTCTTGCCATCTTTGGAACTTCTTGAGTTTCGTTCCGGACATCGATCGCATCTCTGATGGGATAGTAGGTGAAAGCCAGCAGCGATGCTACTCCGAAAGCGGCGTAGTATCTCTCATCTGGTGTGAACACTGTGAGATTGCTTCCCGAAAAAGCTCCGAGTATAGGCGGGCCTCCGAAAAAGGTCAAGGGAACGTGAGGGACTATAACGTGAATTTAGACATAGAGCTTGACTCCCTCGACTGGGAAGTGTCGTCTCCATCCCGCCAGCTCTTTTGCAACAACTCCAAGAGCTAAAGTGAACAAGAGCCCAACAGTCGAGAAGAAAGAAACCACAACGGGAATTGCTAGGTTTGCTTCACCTGCTAAGAGGGACCATAGCACGACTCCGCTGAAAGAATAGATTTGGAGAAGTGCTAGAACTGTCAGTATTATTCTAAGTTCAAAACCAGCACCGGGCCCCTTTGTCTTCGAGTGAGTTGACTCCAATGGGTGTGGCGTTGTGCCTGTTGATGACATAAACATAGTAATACTAAGGGGAGATTTCAAGCAAGATGCCCTTAGCGGGTTCATTTTCTTGCCCGCACTAAGTCTCACAGAAACACGATGCCAATGAAATACAAGATGTAGAAGACCTCCCAAAGCTTGTAGTCGGTTGGATGTCGTCCAGCCATAGATGCGGCGATCACATCCATTACTGGAATCGCGACCAACAGAAGGAGGGCTCCAAAGGCTAGGAGTGATAATTTGCCCGTAACTCCGAGCTTCTGCTTTTGCCTTCGGCGACGCATGAACAGGTCTTTGAATCAGACGCTCAACTGGGATAAAAAGGCTGGAGATGGACGAATCTATTTCCGTCTACACTTCTAGCAAAGTCTCAGTACCCTC
>CAYRXJ010000210.1:0-2517 GCA_964428235.1 uncultured Candidatus Bathyarchaeia archaeon
TTCTGGGATCAAAGTCGAGTAGAGTAGAGTGCTGTTAGACGCGTACAGTCCGAGATAGACCTGATCGTCACAGGGATTGGACCCTTGCGTGCAGACCTGACCGGGTGGAATGTTGACCTGGTAGAGTTGGTGGTAATCGCTAAGTGAGCCGAGAGAGGTCAGCTGGGTCTGATTCACGACGGGCCTCGTCCCGTATGGTCCCAGATCCCAAGACCGCGTAGCATTCGCTGAGAATACACCATAGTAGACAGAGTCTAAGGATGGCTTTGACCCGTCAGGCCCCGAATAGAATAGGCTGACCAACCGTCGGTTCGAGTTGCCCGGGTCAGTTACTGGAAAGAATAGATGTTCTACCGGGTGCAGAGGAATTATTTCTCCGGGACTGAACACTGGAACGTTGAAGAGAGACTTGACCTGTCCATTCCCTATCTCTACAGCTACAGCACCCAGGTAATCTATTCTCTCTGGGGCGCTGATGGTTACCATCATTATACCGTTGGAATCGGTGGTTCCCGTCGTGTTGTAGTTCGACGCGGGGCTCTTTAGAATGAACTGGGCTTGGACCCCTGCGAGTGGCTGCCCAAACTCGTTTGTTGCATAGACCATGAAGTGATATCCGGAACTGTCGTGATACATGACGCCTGCAGAGTTGATGTTGCCCGTGAACCGTGAGCCCGTGATGAAAGGCGCCAATCCCACAGTGAGTACTATGAGGAGGGCGATCGAGACAAGTGTCGGCTTGCCCGTTAATGTTCTCTTGAAGTCATAGAGTAGAGGTCGCATTAGGCTTCAACTCCCGTGGTCATCCCGATCGTCTGGAAGAACTGGTCCTCCAAACCATTCTTGTCCCGCAGAATTTCCTCTCGCGAAAGAGTTCTGACAATCCTCCCATGATGAATGAGGATGACGCGGTTTGACAATTCCTGAACCTCCGACAGAATGTGCGACGATAGCAGGACCGATTTTCCATTACTCTTGAGTTGGAGCATCAGTTTCCGTACGAACAAGACGCCTTCAGGGTCCAACCCGTTCAACAACTCATCGAACAAGTAGTTCTGAGGATCAGCAATCATCGAGGCTGCAAGCGAGAATCGCTTTTTCATTCCTTGGGAGAATGTCCGGAGTTTTCGGCCCATCGCTTGTCCGAGACCTACCTGGTCCAAGAGATCTTTGGATTGTTGTTTCGCAGTTTGGGTTGGAACGTTATAGAAGCCTGAGAAGTATCGCATCAGCCCCAGAGCCGTCGAGCCAGTGTCGTAGTTAGGAAACTCGGGAACCCAGCCCAACCTCCTGGAAGCTTCTACCTTGTCGACGACAATATCGTGACCATCCAATAGCGCGTTTCCCCTTGTCGGGAGCGAGACTCCGGCGAGTATCCGGATCGTAGTCGTCTTTCCCGCGCCGTTCAGCCCCACAAACCCGACAATCTCTCCATCGCCAACTTGGAAGTTGACGGAGTCGACGGCAGGCTGTTCTTTCCTAGAGTACTGCTTCGATAGGTCTTGAGCGGTGATCAATCGTTCTCTGAATCATAGTATGCAGTGGTCTTGATCAGATAACTCGTTATCCAGATGTTGGAAGGGGACAATGTCCACAGCCCTCTTATCCTCCGGCTGCGAAGATACGAGTGTCCTAACGATGGAAGAAGATGTTGTCAACGAGCAGAAGCTCGCCGACCTCGGCGAGATCTATCATTGGCTGAAACGCGATGCGGGAGACATGATTCACGACCTTCTGGATGGCGTAGCATTGTGGCGGTCGTCCGCACAGATCCTCTTCATTTACGCGGTCATCTCGCTGGGAATAGGAACTGTGTTCGTATGGGGCTCGGCCGCTAGCTTCCGGGGATATGGACCCATAGACCCTCTATCCATATTCCTCGGGTTATTGGCGGCCTTCCTCTACTCCATCAGCGTTGTAACTGCCCTGACGGGCCTACGTTATCGCGAGAAGTACATCGAGATGCGGACAAAATATTCCGAGCTCTATGAGACCGCTAGGAAGCTGGGCCAGTCTTAGTTAGCTCGGCTTAGCGTTGAGCTCGTCCACGCTTCCCCGCGTCTCGGGGAAGATACTACAGTACCTGAACAAGATAGATGACGGAGCGGGGCGAGCGAAGCGGATGGACGTTTTGAGAATAGCAGGGAACGAGGACATTCTGAACGATTGGGTCGCCGACTTGATCAACTGTAATCTTATCGCTTCTCAGACAGGTGAAGATGGAAGAGTAGTCTATACTAAGACGCATCTCGGGGACAGAATGCACGAAGTCCTGAGAGCGCATCTTCTTCTTGGGCCGTTGCTGAGCGACCTTAGTAGGAATCGAAGAAGGCCGAAGTGACGGTGGACTAGGCTAGCCGTTTTGGTATCGTGCCGGATATTGCGAGCCTGAAACCGTCCGGGTCCAAGAATCGTGCTTCTCTCTCGCCCCACTCGTTCTTCGGTTTCTCGACGAACTTCACGCCCTTCTTCCTTAGACGATAGTACCAACTGTCAACCCTGTCGACCTCGAACTTC
>CAYRXJ010000211.1:0-2510 GCA_964428235.1 uncultured Candidatus Bathyarchaeia archaeon
GACTTGGCGTGTCCGGTGGTTCAGGGCTTATTGTCGGCTGGGATGTCTTTGCAAGAGCTGCGATTCTATCGATGTCTCCCCGAACGATTTTCTTGTGACCCTGCGCACGGCCTCTCAGAATCCAGATTGGGACGTGGAATGGGCGGATTTGTTCAGGGTTTCCGACTCCATGAACAAAGATTGGGCTGCTTTGCTGCGAAGGAAGAAGACCAACTTCGGGGAAGAGTTGAACGCTATTCCGCCAAAGTTCCGATGTTGATCCCGTTCAGTAACCCGATGGAGACTTACGGTCTCTCGATCAAACTGACCCTCTTCTCTATCTCATCTCTAATTCTGCGTACATCTTGAAGCAGTCTACCTTTTGGATCGTCGAGGTGCCAGTCCACGAGCTTCTTCTGCATGGCTGCAAGCATTGGTTTGGGACACGCCTCTTCAACACTGCAGCCCATCGTGACGACGAGGCTAGCCCTCTTGATCATGACAGACGTCAACATTTTTGGAGAATTCTTGGAAATGTCCATCCCCTTCTCTCTCATGGCTTCGACGACAACGGGATTGATTCTTCCCGATGGGACGGTTCCTGCGCTCGAGGCTTTCATGCCTAGTTTCTCGGCGAAGGCTTGTGCCATCTGGCTGCGGCCCGCGTTTTCGACGCAGACGAAGAGGATCTCTCCCTTCAATGGGCTACTTTCCCGTAGAGACTGAAAGCAGTCAGAAATTATTGTTTCTTGTGGACTGTCCTGTGCGGACCTCACACTTGAACTAGAAGAGATTCGACGAGGTTAAGACTCGCCTAAACCACGGCTTAGCATATTCTAGATTCTGCCGGCGAACTTGATCGAGTGTCTGTTTTCGCCCGGCTAATCGCCTCGCCTGGAAAATGGAATAGGACTCGGGATCGTGTGGTCACGGTCCCGAGAAACTTGAGAGATATGGAAGTTGGAGCTGCAATAGATGCGTGGGAGACTTTCAGGATTTGCTCTCGGATTTCTTCTAGTTATTAGTGTGGCGACGCTTGTCTGGACCCCGGTCGTTCATTCAGTTCCTAACGGGAAGAACTTTGACTATATTGTCGTTCTTGCAATGGAGAACCAGGACTACGGGAGCGTTCTGTCAGGGAACTCGTGCTGTCCCTTCCTGAACAGTCTGGCCTCCGCTGGCGGATCGGTTCCGAACTATCACAGCTATGGTGCTGGAACCAATTCTATTACTGGATGCTCGGCGGGATGTTATGTCGCTTTCATGGCAGGTGACACTTCCGGGATCTCGGATGGCTATGGCGGTATCACTGCTGCGAATCTTGTCGCCGACAGAATGGCGCCAGCTGGTTTAACCTGGAGAGCCTACTGTGAAAGTGGCTGCCCACGCGGCAACGATCACTTCCCCTTCACCGCGTTCAGCGATACTCGTAACAGCCCGAACACGATTACTACCAGCACCGCCTTTACCAGTTCGACTGATCCAATATGGACAGACTTCAACTCGGCAACGCCTCCAAACCTGATCTGGCTCACCCCTACTGACAGCCACAACATGCACGATAACTCACCGTCTAGCGGCGACGCGTACGTGCAAAATCTACTAGTGGGAACAGGTAGTCTTTCGAGTCCCACGCCCAGTACTTCGATACTAGGCAGCAGCCTCTTCAATAGTGGAAAGAGAGTGTTGCTCTACGTTTGGTGGGACGAGTACGATCCTTCTCCTAACGTGTTCTATGGTAAGATGGTCAAGACTAACTTCTTGTCATCTTCGAATCTTTACGACGAGTACGCCAGTCTTCACATGATAGAAGACAATTGGGGCCTCGCGACGCTGACCGCGAACGATGCGGCTGCACCAGTCATGGCCGACCTCTTCGGCGCGTCCGGGCCACAACCCCCAGCGGTCTCACTCACTTACTCTCCTTCTAGTCCGGTTGTCAACTCTGCCCTGACTTTCTCAGGGACTGCAACCGGTGGAACGGCTCCGTACAGCTATGCATGGAGTTTCGGCGATGGCACTAGCGCGACAGGATCACACCCCTCGCACACGTATTCGTCGCCAGGGGACTATACCGTCTCTCTCACAGTGACGGACTCAAGGAGCTTGACCGGTACTGCGAGCGTTGGCGTAACAGTGACGGCCTCACAGTCAACCACGGGCCCAGTGCTTAGTGTTCCGGGTGATCGGACTGTGACTGCTGGGACGGGATTGACCTTCTCGGTTTCCGCGACCGACTCGGACCCGAGTTTACAGGTCTCAGTTACCGCATCAGGGTTACCCTCAGGCTCAACGTTCGACCCTAACACCCTCGTCTTCAACTGGACCCCTAGCAGTAGCCAGGTGGGATCTTACACGGTTGTTTTCCTAGCGACTGATACTGGGACGCCACCAATGACAGACTCGAAGCCCGTGAATGTCCTCGTTCAGCCTGCAGCTGGAAGTGGTGGCTCCGGAGGGTCCGGCGGAGGATCCAGTGGAGGATCAGGAACAGGATCGGGACTGACATGTTCCTTCTTCGGAAACCTGCC
>CAYRXJ010000212.1:0-2473 GCA_964428235.1 uncultured Candidatus Bathyarchaeia archaeon
GCTACAGCCCAGACAAGATGCAACACCAGGATTACGGGGGATATGTCGGGCGTTATCAGACCGAACAGGATTACTACGCCGCTAAGTGCAACCGCACTCGCGGAGGAGGCGAAGGTTAGGCTCACCCAGTTGGGAGTGGTGTCCATGAGTCTGCTCTGCATGCTCAAGAGTCGGCTGTGGGCCAAACTGACAGTCTTCCTCGGTCAGGCTGACTATCCGGGCGACAATCGATAACTCCAATGTTACATCATCCAACTGGGTAGGGTAACACGGTTACATTCTTAGAAGAGAAGTACGACCCGCGGAACGTGAAGGGCGCGGTCTTCGACTGGGACGGCACTCTCGTGGACATTGACGCACGAGAACTGTACAGTATCAACCAGGCACTAGCGGAGGCGGGGATCGGGCCGATAGACCAGGAATTCTACATTCACAATTACTATCGACGAGCATGGGAGATCGGGACTGGGCCCAGAATGGTGATCGAAACAGCATGCAGGGGGAAGGACCCGAAGATCCTAGAACGGGCCTACGAGACCTACAGGGGAATATTCTGGAATACAGTCGACCGCGTCCAACTGCAGAAGGGGGCAAAGGAAACCGTTGAGACCCTAAAAAAGTCCGGATTGAAAGTTGGAATCGCGACAATGCGATACACAAAGTCTGTCGTCGAGAAAGAGATCAAAGCGCTCGGAATGAACCCGCTAGCAGATGTACTGTTCACACGGCAGGACCTCGACAAGCCCGCGAACCCGTTAGAATCATTGGAAGTAACCGTCAACCAGCGCGCGGAGCTCGTAAAGAAAACCTTGGCGTATCTCCAGCTTCACCAATCAGAAGCATTTCTAGTTGGGGATTCTTGGTGGGATGTTCGGGCTGGAAAACAGATCGGAATGAAAACCGTGATGGTCAGGACAGGCTTTAGCTTTCACAATGATTTCACGACTGAGAAGCCAGACGTCACAGTCCAAAGTCTAGTGGAGCTCCTGCCAACGATTAGAGAGAAAAGATGGCTCTAGGCAAATGCGCCTTCGGCGGAACGTTCTCCTCGTTTCTGCTAGACCACAATCCGCTCAAGGTTTGAAATTCTCTCTGTTAGCGTGGGCCAAAAAGAATGATTATTTCGCGGCCAAACTGATCTCCTGACCCGTTTACTCGCCTCCAAATCCTCGATCCTCATCGAGTCAATCTTCTGAAGAGTACCAAGGAAGAGCTCGGGTCCCAGAAGTCGAGCTGTCATTGAATCTGCCTTCAGGTGCAGTCCTCCGACGACGTACATATTATAGTAATGGATGGAGAGCCGCATTAAGAGAACAAAAACCAGGTAGATCGCGAGCAACTCTGCACCAAAAAAAACCGCTCCTAAGTTGAGCTGACTGAACGTCAGAAGCAGAGAAAAGCCGATTAATGCTGGCAAAGCAAATAGCGCCACTAACCAAGAAGCGGGTAATAGTGGAGACAGGGTCCTCCATACACGTCGTATTTCAGGTCGAAAAGTGAACACCAGACCTGATCCGATTAGGGGCCGCCACTCTTCAAGTGTGAGTTTCCCTTTAAGGGCGAATGGTAGGACCAATCGGCCACGCAAAGCTCCTTTGATGATAAACCCGGTTTGATCTGAAGGCAAGTTTGATGGGTGCTGGAGCGTAGACATCCAAGTGAGTCCGTTCGGCTTGTAGGTCAGATTCAATCGATTGGACAATTCTATTGTCACGCCGAGGAGCGCGGAATCATCCGGCTCTGTTGGATTGGCAGAAGCTTGCATTGACACGGTTTTCCGGTCAAGAAGCAGGGCGAGGGGCCCGTTTAAAAGAGTAGACCACGCAATGTCCAATCCGGCGCAGGCTGATTGGCTAGGACACGGAAGATTGTCGTTACTGAAGCCAAACTTTCAGTCGCAATAGTGTTGGTGTCGGGGATTATTGCGTTGTCGTTAGGAGGAACAGTAGCTTTGAGTGCTTATGTGGCATATGCTTCAACCCTGCGTGTAGAGAGAATCTACGCAGTCGAGAATGGTGAGTTCTCTGTACCTCCGGGACACTATACCTATTCGAGTTTCGGTGTCCCATCCGCCTACTCAGACGTCCGAGTAACTGGCACTTTTGTAGCGTCAGGGGGCACCGTAGAAGTCTACATAATGAACGAGGCAAATTTCACTTCTTGGCAAAACAGCGGGATCCCAAACGCGTCTTATGATAGCGGAAACACTTATTCTGGTACGATTTACGCCTCGCTATCCAGCGGCACAACCTACTACGTAGTCTACGATAACCATTCCTCTTCCAACATCTCCAACATTCAGGCTAACATCACAATGCACTACAAAGCGCAGAGAATTCCGTTAGCACCCCTGGCCTCAATCAGTTCCCACTGACGGAAAGCGCGATTAAGGGACACGAGTGGAAATCAACGAGGCATAAGAACGGTCTAGATACCGAAACTAATCTGCGGAAGGTCAGGCCGCCTGAAAATC
>CAYRXJ010000213.1:0-2463 GCA_964428235.1 uncultured Candidatus Bathyarchaeia archaeon
TGTATGCGGAACTGTTTTTTTAAGGCTTTGCATTGCTCCTCTTTCAAGACCTACGTAAGAACAAAAAGTCCGGGTATTTCCAGCGGCACTCAAGCTCGCTTTCCTTGACAATGTTTCTCTTTGTGTTGGGATTCGCGGTGTTAGGACTTGGGGGAGGCCTTGAGCTAATTGGACAGGGCCCTCTTCTATCTCTTCAACAATATTCGACTATTGAGATTGTAGGAGGCGCCCTCCTTCTGGTAGGAATTGGGCCTTACCTTATGTGGGCTTTCAGAGGAAAATAGAGGTCAAGCCAACTCGTCAAGAGCGAATGCATCGCTAACAAAAACCGCGAGTCTATGCATCCCATCATACCCCTTCCTGAGCTGCGATCTGGCTAAGGTGGAGGTGCGGTCATTTCCGAAACAAGGAGAGTTCGTTCTAGAAAGTCTCCCATTGCAGTGTAGGCTTTGACGCGGTTGGGGATCTTTGCGATGCCATGCCCTTCGTCCTCGAATCGGAGAAACTCTACTTGTCTTCCAAGCTTCCTCAATCTCTCGACCATCTGTTCCGCTTCGCCCACCGGGACCCGGGGATCGTTTGCTCCATGAATAACTAGGAGAGGGGCCAGGATATTCTCGACCCTGTGGATTGGTGATATTCGTTTGAAAAGGTCCTTGTTTTTTTCTAGACTACCGTATTCTGTTTCTCGCAGGCGTTGTCTCCAGCGCGCGGTATTTTCTAGGAATGTTTCGAAGTTCGCAATCCCGACGATATCAACCCCCGCCGCCCAGAGGTCAGGATATTCAGTCAACGCAGACAACACCATGAATCCCCCGTAGCTCCCGCCCACGATTCCAATCCGATCTGTCTTAGCGAGACCTTTTCCAATTGCCCATTTCACAAGATATTCAAGGTCTCTAACTGAATCCAGCCGTTTCTCTACATCATCGAGATGGACCCCTTTCTTGCCGTAACCTGAGCTTCCTCGAACGTTGGGGGTTAGAAAGAGGAATCCTCTGTTTACGAGATATTGTAATACGACGTTGAATTTAGCGGATTCTTGGCTCTCGGGTCCGTCGTGAACATAAACAACTGTTGGCAGGGGACCATGGCCGTCAACTGGTCGGTAGGCCCATACGGGTATTACAAGATCGTCGAAGCTGGGGAATCTCAAACCCTCGGGCTCGACAAGATCTGATGACGGAATGCTCGAGCAGGGGGCGAAGGTAACTTGCCTGACCGCCTGCGTCTCAACATCGTACAACCACAGGTTCAGATTGTGTTTGGGACCTTGGAAGCTGAAGATCAATCGTTTCGAGTCGGGGCTCCAGTCCATCTGGCTGCGTCCAGCGACCACGGGTGACTCGAAGGCACCTAGTGGAAGGCCATCTACGAGAGTGTCTTTCTTCTCTTTGAGATCGTAGATGTGCAATCTGTAGGCGCCGTCAACATTTCGGAAGTATGCAAGCCGTTGATTGTCATGTGATACTGCTCCTCCGGTCGCGTCCCAGTCTTCTTCGACAAGGTATTCCAGGTTTCCTGTTCCGACATCTATTGCGGCTGGTTGGAGAAATTCCCGATCCTTGTTTGCCATGACGTATAGTGTGCTCATATCCTTGGAATGCCCGGCGTACTCGAAGGTTGCCTCTCCGGTATGTTTGGTGAGATGCGCGGTTTCAGAGGTTTCATGCCATAGTAGGTAAAGATCGTTGTCTTGGTTCGTATTGACCTTAGTGAATAGGATTCGATCCTTGTCTACCCAGTCTAGCGGATAGTTCGTTGCGTCATTGTGGTAGGCGAGGTTCTTGTGTCCATTTTCGACAGTGTTAGTGTAGATGTCGAAGAATTTTTCGTCCCTCTCGTTTGAGGCATAACAGACCGAATCTCCTGTCGGGGAGAATCCTCCGAATACGCGTATCCAATCGTCTCCGACTGTCAACTTTCTCGAGGCTAGATTCTTCATGTCCATGATCCAAATCTGGTGCTTTTCACTTCCTCCAGGATCCATGGAAAACGCGAGACGATCGCCTCCCGGCGAGAATACGGCGGACGAAACCCGTTCGCTGAAAAGGCTCAGCTGATCTATTCGGCTGGTCTCAAGATCCAAGATCCACACTTGCGGGACCCCCGTGATGTCACTAACGAACGAGACATGTTGCCCATCGGGTGAAAAGCTCGGACCGAAACCTATCCGGACGCTTGAGTATCGATCAAACCCGTATTTCGGACGACCAGTCGACATCTGCGTAACGTGCTTTCATTCCCATCGTCTTATAATCGCTTTAGACGGGCGAGAAAGCCAAGCTTTTTCAGCGTAGACCCGCGAGCCGACATCTCTCGGGCCTCGTGAGAGAATTTGCAAAAGTCGGTCGTTAAACAAGACGAAGGCAGCTGGGCACGCATCGAACAAGTCAACATCAAATGCTCACCACAGAAAGCAAAAGCTGACGATAATCTCGCATTCACAGTGGGATTCCACCT
>CAYRXJ010000214.1:0-2457 GCA_964428235.1 uncultured Candidatus Bathyarchaeia archaeon
CTCGATGCACCGCAGGTCGCGCTCAGGCCAGAGAAAGCGCTTGATGCAACACATGTCGCTGTGTTCCATGCGTGACTGAACACGTCAATGACGAGAAACAAGAGAATCCCGATGGAGAGAGCGTTGAGGAAACCCTTCTTGCGCGGGCTAACATTCTGCAGAATCGCCAAGGGAAGCCCGAGAAAAATCGTGAAGCCAGCTATTGCACCAAGCAGTAACAACTGGGCATAGTCGATCATCCCATTGGCACGGCGTACGCGACGAAAACCCCTCGTGTTATAACTTATGACATAATTCTCGTGAATTATTCACGCCTCCGAACGAATTCCCGTTTCAAACTCCAGTGAAAAGAACAGGCTCACTAGAATCAAGCGTTCTTTTTTCACCCCTGCCCCGGAGGGCCGGACTTCTCGCGATTTTCTCCTTTCATTCGGAGAAGAGTCTAGACGCTCAGAGAGAGCTAACTAAATACTGGAGACTCTTTCTCCAGTAATCAGAGCCGTCAGCCTTTGCAAGAGACGTTGGGTCATGATCTGGAGAAGCTTGCCGCAAAGTCGGCCAGAGACGAGCACACTGACGGTGCGGTCTACCAAATGCTTAGCCGGCACGAGAAGAACCCAGCGTTCAAGAAGGCTCTCGAGAGCCTCGCCAGTGGCGAACAGTCCCACTACGAATTCTGGAAACAGTACACTCGCGAGACCCAATTCAAGATCAACAGGCTCAAGGTCTACCTGACCCTACTGTTCCGAGTAGCCCTCGGTCTAACGTTCACGATGAAGTTCCTGGAGAGACATGAGGACGCTGTCCACCAGCGATACCGATCTATGCTCGAAAACATTCCAGCCTCAGACAAAGCCCGCTTCGAAGCGATGCTCGAAGAAGAAGAGCATCAAGAGGCATTCATCATGGGCGAGATCCATGAGGGTCGAGTGAAATACATGAGCTTCATCGTCCTCGGCCTCGCCGATGCTGTGGTCGAGATCTCAGGAATACACGCGGGCTCGCTCGGGATATACAACCGGACAGAGCTCGCTGGACTCGCTGGTGTCATCGCTGGTATGGCCGCATCGATAGCAATGGCTTCCGCCGCCTATGCTCAGGCTAAACAGGGCTTCGAGGGATCAGCGAAGTGGAGCGCGATCTATACCGGCGTATCCTACATGTTCACGGCGATATTCCTCGCTTTGCCTTACTTCCTCACAGGATCAATGTTCATGGCTCTGGGCTTCTCGCTCTTCGTAGGAGTAGTACTGGTCGCCATGATGACCTACTATGACACTGTCATATCCGCTAGAAAGTTCAGGAGACAGTTCGCTGAGATCGCGGGTATAATATTCGCGGCATCTCTCATCTTGTTCATTGCCGGGACACTGATTAGAGAACTCCTCCCTGGAGTCACCATCGGCTAGCCCGGCAAGAGATGAGCCTGATTTTCACGCCGGTCCAGGAAAATCGCCCATTTTCAGCCTCAAAGTGGAATCCAGGCCCTCGATTTCTAAAACACCACTATTCCCCGAATAAAACACCACTAAAATCCACACATTGAAAACAGGAAACAAGCCAGAAACAAGCTAGTACTCGGAAAACAAGGCTAGAAACACGCCCAGACAGAAACCCGGGATCAGAAAAAAATCTTATAGAAATCAGAAAACCCTGAGTGACACAAACATGCCTTTCCCTTTTCAGGCCGCAGCCAGTTTCAAACGGCCCAAGAGCAGCGAGCCTTTCTCAAGGGTCCCGATCGAACCCTTCACTGCCTCCTTCTCGGTAAATCTTGCAGATCCGTCTGGCTTGACCTTTCCACCGATCATTAATACTGGAACTGGATCATCGCTGTGACCCTTATCCTCCACAGGAGTAGAGTGATCACACGTGACTCCAACCACAAGATCCTTCAATTGCGCTGATTTCGCCAGAACAGAGAAGAAACCCTTGTCGATATCCTCTATTCTCTCTTGTTTCAGATCGAAGAGCCCGTCGTGACCTGGCTCGTCCGGACCCTTCAAGTGAACGTATACGAACCCGTACTCTTTGACCGCGTCGAGCACTAGGTCTGCGCGTTTCCTGTAATCTTCTATCCGTGTTCCGGGAGCTAACTGCCTAACATCCATTCCGAGCAAACGTCCGATCCCCAGTTCAGCGGGAAGATCAGCAACCATCAGTGATTTCAGATCAGATTTTTTCTGAAATCCCTCAATTGAAGGCCGAGAAGTACCCGCATCTCTCATAACTAGAAAGTTCGCAGGAACCATTCCCCTCGCTCTCCGCGCCTCGTTCACCGGATGCTTCTCCAGGATCTCCCTGACCTTGCAACCAAACTCGTTTACGAGGGCTGCCGTGACAGCAGCCTTGTCCGTCTGCGCCAGAGGAGCACCCTTTGGCATATGGTACACCTTCACTCCCGGCTTCGACACACTAATGTTTCCCTTCCTAACATCCGCCTGAGCCAACGTGGAG
>CAYRXJ010000215.1:0-2403 GCA_964428235.1 uncultured Candidatus Bathyarchaeia archaeon
CTGGTTTTTACACCAGGGAGTAAAATAACAAATTATCGGTGAATAAAAAATCGAGCAGGTCGAGGACGCGGTCCACGCCTTAGACGTCAAATTGTCCGACGATGACATGAACCGTCTGGAAGAACATTACAAGCCGCACAAGATCATGGGGCACGCTTAGACGTCGGCGGGCTGAATTCACTTCTTGCCTTCCGACTCATGTTTCCGGTGATCCTTGTCCAGGAGACCGTCGATGTAATCCTGGAACGGTTTGTCGTACATTCCAGTGCTGGACCGATGGACATCAACAAACAAAGGATAGTCCATCATCCGTTGAAGCCAAAGGTCGAACTGACTCCAGGAATCTTTATCGATCCATTTTCTACAGTAGAGAAGGTAGGCTCTCTCGAAAATCCCATACAAGACATACAGGTAATTGCGGATAGCCAACTCTTGGCCGGTGAGGCTGGGCCGAGATGAGCCCATGAAACCTCCCCGGGACATTTCAAGCTGAATCTGAGCTAGATCAGGATTGGTCAGAGGCATTTTCATGGCATCAGTTGAATCATCCAAGACCTTCTGGTAGGCCGCTTCTCTCGCTGACCTTTCCTGGCTTCTGAAGGTCATGATAAAAATCGCGAATGTTAGGGTTAGGATTATTGTCTGGATGATCGTTGCCCAAAAGCCTGGATCACTAAGGTCTGTAGTCAAAACGGGCCGAGAACGAAAGGGGCATGCCTACTTTTCAGCCTTGGCGGTAGCCTAAGAATGGGTTTGGGGACGGCCTTCACGGCCGTCCAATCGGAAAAACTAGTTGCTCTTCGATTTTACTGGTTGCACTGAGACTCGTTCGAGCTCTCGGAGGATTAGCTCGTTCTGTTTCATTATGATCTTGTTCTGGTCGATCTGGATTCGAAGCGCACTAGCGATCAGGGATAGTGACGGATTGTCCCACTTGAACTCCGCCTCCTTGGTCGCGAGGGCCTGCCTTCCCTTGAGTATTGACCCGCGAATGCTTTCCTCGCTATCATCTTCTCCGAATGCGACCCTGTGCCTCTTGTCCAACTTATCCGTCATGGACGATGCCGCTTGCTCCCGCTTAGCGTCCGGGTAGCAGTCTTCGCAGAACCGTTGCCCTTTGAGTTCGAGTAGGGGGTCGATTAGGCTGATGGTCTTACCGCATCGCGCACAGAATTCTCCCATCTTAACTTAACAGCTCTCTCTTCGATTGGCGTGCTCGAATCTACTAATGACTCTTGTAACCCGCAATGCTTAGTGCTAGGTACTCGTTCGAGATCATCTGCGTTGTCCCTGTCAGGCGCAGCTGATAGTTGCACCCGTTTCCTACTCGCAGCACGATTCGGTGATGACTAATTGTTGATATGTGCACTCAGGATTGTTACAGTGAAGAAGATAACGGATTCTCCGAGAATCTTGAGGTTGCCCCTCGACGGTGAGGCCGTGACATAGCGGGCAGGCCTGCTCTTGCGTGATCATCACTCGACACTCGCTCTCAACAGTGATTTCTGGAAATAAGCGATTGGCCGGAGAGAAACTATTCTCCTGGAATTCAGGCTCTAAGGACACTCAGGCCAGGGTTTTGCTAGGATATGGGCAGTATTGTCTCACGGGACAAATCGGGCACTTTGGTCGGAGGGCTGTACAGTATGTTCTGCCATGGGCGATCAGCAGAAGATGGACTTGATGATATTTGCTCGGAGGAAAAAGGCCTTGTAGGCTTTCACGCGCTCGTTCGTATCCTCCTTTCAAAGGAGCAAGGCCCAGTCGTCTGGACACTCGATCGCAATGCGTGTCGATCGGGATCGTTGGCATGCCGGCCGCAGTTACTAGTAGAACGTCCGCTGTCTTCGGTCCCACCTGGGGAAGTTGCATCAACTCTTCTCGAGCCTCGTCCAAGGGCTTGTCGAACACTCGCTCGACCTTTCCTCCGTATTTTTCACGAACGACCTGGGCCATCAGCTTCAGGCCTTTGGCTTTCTGTTCTTGCAATCCGCCGATGGCGATGGACCGCTCGATCTTCGAGATGGAGGCCTTTGAAAGATTCTCTGCGGTTATGGGACCGATCGCTGTGTTCAGATTTTCAAAAGCTTTCAACGCTCCTTTGTCTGTCGAGTTCTGGGAGAGGACAGTCACAACAAGAGTTGTGAACGCGTCACGTTTTTCCCGGTGCGCCTTAAGCGAGGAGAACGCTCCACGACGAATGGTTAGGACTCTCGACAGTTTGTCGAGTATTGTAACGGCCTTGGGGTTCGGAGAGACGCCTGTGTAGAAGCGGCTTGCGCGCCGGGGCAATTTGAAGCGCTTCTTAAATCAGCAGGATCGTTTTTCCCGAAAGGAAAGGGCTTGGTTAGTTACTGCTGTTTGTCGGAGAACTGTTTTGCCTTAGTCCCTTCCAACGCGAAT
>CAYRXJ010000216.1:0-2396 GCA_964428235.1 uncultured Candidatus Bathyarchaeia archaeon
GTTTCCATTCTGAAATTTCATCAGTCGTTAGACTCCTGAACTCCCATCTTGCCTGCTCGCGCTTTCGCACAGAAATTCTTGATGATAGAAGATTAACATAACACATGTTGATCGCTCGGGAGAAAAATCTGTCGAGCGCAACCAATAGCTAAAAGTAAGAGTTCAGCATCGACGCGAATTTGTATCAAAGAAAATGATCCCGACAGCGGATGAATATTTCAAACGCATTCATCAGACAATGTCGCTACTAGATGCGAACAACATTCGCATAGTCAGAGCGATGACGAAACATGGCCCGCGAAATCTACAGTTGATCTCTCGAGAAACCGGAATTCCATATCCAACAGTCTTTGCCCGAGTCTCACGCCTAGAAAAGTCTAGTACACTCCGGGTATGGGCGAACCCTAACCATCCCAAGATCGGACTGTCACGCTGCATGGTTCTCTTGAACCCGATGCCCGGTAGAGACCTTCTCGCCAAAGAGGCACTAAGGATTCCCAACTATTGGATTCGAATAATACGGTGCATGGGGGAATGCAACGGGTTCTACTCTGTACATGCCGTTCCCTCAGAGAACGCTCGAGAGTTCGAACAGTACCTCGAACAATTCGTCCCACTGGGTTTGGCATCCAACGTTCGCGTGTACTGGCTAGACGAACAACACTCGTTCCTGCCAAACTTCGACTACTACGACCCTGAGAAAGGCAAGTGGAGGTTCGAGTGGAACGGTTGGCTCCAGCAATTGTCCGAAGACCATCCGAGATCGAGCAAGTCACAGCAACGCCATTCCAACGAATCGAAGGTCGAAGTCGCCTCGTTCGATAAGAAGGACCTGATCATCCTCAAAGAGCTAAGCAAGGATGCTAGGATGAAGCTTGCAGATTTTGCCCGTCTGTTCAAGATCACACTCCCCGCTGCTAAGTATCGGTTCGACAGGATCAAAGAGAAGGGCTTGATCAACGAGTACGTAATCGACCTTTTGCCCTACTCGCCGGAAATGTCAGACCTGTACGAGATCCGATGGGACTTTAAGAGTGAGGGGCAGATGTTCCTCAGGGCAAGCATTCTCGAGAAACTCCCGTTCGTGATCAACTACTCGGTCATACACGGGACCAATTCCATAACGAGCCGGGTCTATCTTCCGCGCGGAGAAATGAACAATCTCATCACACTAGTCTCTACTCTGATCAGGCGAGGAGTCTTGAACAATTCCACCTTCTTGTGGCTAGACTCCGCAACAATCCTGAACCAGACGTTCTCGTATACTTTCTGGACGGATGAGAATGGCTGGGCCTATGACAACAGAGAATCCAAGGACAAGCTGCAGGGCCTCCTATCAACACCAGAACAATCTGTCAAAGACCAAGTGACGTTCCAACCAATGTCCATCACGACGACCGTTTGAGAGACGCGGAGAAGAAGGACGGGGGACGGGTCGCGCTTTGACCCGTCTCGCGGATTGTGCGCTGGTCAGATGAAGAAGGCGAAGGTGATGAAGCAGATCAAAGTTAGGATGACCATATGCTTCAACCCGTCCTTCAAGTAACCAGTGGCCATCTTACCACCGACTAGGCCCGCGAAGACTGCTTCGACCATTGCCATGTACAAGAAGACCGTGGTGATCTTGTCTAGTGGCAGGCTCACGAAATTGAACCCGACACCGCCGACAGTCCCCCCGCCTCCGAAGTTGGTATTGGCCAGTTGTGTGAAGAAGCTGGTGATCAATAAGTAGACGGTTACCAGGAACACGGCGAAGCTGATGTACATGACGCCAGTGAACGGGCCCATCCAAGCTCTACGCTTTTTCCCCAAGTACTTAATCTCCTGGACGTGCTTAGCGACTGATTCCATGCTTTCCTGGATGTCTCCTCCGGACTTGTTCGCTTCGGCGATCAGCATTGCGCTACGCCGAGACAATGATGTCCCAGTGTGGTCGGCGAAATATTGGAGCGCTTTTTCTAGTGGGACTCGGAAGCTGATCTTCGCGATTAGTTTCTTGATCTCTCTCGTCAACGGACCGTAGTCCCGTTCAGCGGATATTTCGATGGATCTGGTCAGAGTCATTCCGCTTCTGCCCGAGTCTGCGATGTCGCGGAGCAGGTGTGGAATGTTATTGTCGATCGCGTCCCTTCGCTTGCTATCAAGGTAGTACATCAACGAGGGGGGGATCATAGCCAGTATTCCGGCGAGCAACAGGAATCTGTCGAAGGTGAACTTGCCAATCTTTCCACCGACGTTGATCGGGACCGGGACGCCGTAGATGGCGATCTCTGCCAGGCCCCAGAAGAAGACTCCCGCGAATATTGCTCCGCTGAGCAACCAGACTCCTTTCCGGGTTAGCTTGCCCAGTATTGACAGAGCTCCGCCTCCTACGCTCGCCTTGACGTGCCCCTTCT
>CAYRXJ010000217.1:0-2385 GCA_964428235.1 uncultured Candidatus Bathyarchaeia archaeon
AATGCCCTTCCTGCTCCCGTGATTACGAGGCATCGGACGTTCTCGTTCTTGTCCATCTCCTTGAGAGTGACTAGGAGTTCTTCGCCCATCTTGTCGTTAATCGCGTTCAGCGCACTAGGTCGATTGAGAGTGATCCTGCCAACTTGATCGTGATGTTCTACGATCAGAGTCTCTGGCAACACTATCGCCCTTTGAAGTTAGCCGGCCGCTTTTCCGTGAACGCCTTCATGCCCTCTTTCATATCCTCTGTCGCGAAAAGGAGATAGAAGTTCTTCCGCTCGAACTGCAACCCCTCATCGAGAGGAGTGTCGAAAGCCCTCAACACAGCCTCTTTGGCCAGCCGAGTAGCTATCGGTGCTTTCTGGGAAATTTGCATTGCTAGTTTTCTAGCCTCGTCGAGGTATGATTCAACAGGCACGATTCTGTTGACCAGTCCATGCTTCTCCATCTCTTTCGCCGTGACAGGCTGTCCTGTCAGCACCATCTCCATCGCTCTGTACTTGCCGATCGTTCTTGTCAACCGCTGAGTTCCCCCAGCCCCCGGCATTATTCCGATGTTAATCTCCGGTTGCGCGAACCGTGCTGTTTCTGAGGCGATGAGAATGTCGCAGTTCATCGCGAGCTCGCAGCCGCCTCCGTATATGTAACCGCTGACCGCTCCAATGATTGGTTTCGCGATTTTTTTCAGGCGATCCCATAGGGCAAACTTGTTCTCTTCGATCAGTTGTACCGGCGTAACCTCGGCGAGTTCTTTGATGTCGGCTCCGGCGGAGAAAGCGTCGTCTCCACCTGTCAAGATGGTGACTTTGATCTTGTCGTCTTTGTCGAAGTTCTCTAGGGCTTCGACGGTTTCGCGTAGGAGTTCAAAGTTGAGTGCGTTGAGAGCTTTTGGCCGGTCTAGTTTGATTATTCCGATGGGCGGTTCTGTCTGGACGAGTATGTGGTTGTAGGCCAATCGGTTTCGCTGGTTCGTGGTTTCTGTTTGGTATAAAGTGTTAGGATTTTTGTCAGCGTTTGACGTGGAGGAATTCGTAGTATCCTCCTTTGCTTCCCGTTTTTCGAGATGGGTCGCCGAGGTAGCCTTGTTGGACCATCTCTCTCAAGAGCTTTGGAGGCATCCATTTGTTGTCGCCTGATGAGAGTTGTAGGGATTCTAGGTTCCGTAGCCTTGTGTCTAGTCCGACGAAGTCGGCGAGTTCGAAGGGTCCCATTGGGTGGTTGTAGCCTAGCTTCATGCAGTTATCGATGTCTTGCAGAGAGGCGACTCCGTCCTCTAGCATCTTTGATGCCTCTGTGTAGAGGGTTAGTCCGAGTCGATTGGCGATGAAGCCTGGCTCGTCTCGAGCTAGAACGGGGGTCTTGCCAATCTCTCGTGCGATTTGTGATGCTCTCTCGACGATCTCAGGAGAGGTTGTTTCTGATCGGATGATCTCGACTAGCTTTGTCAGCTGAGCGGGGTTGAAGAAGTGCATGCCGATCGTCCTGCTCTTCACGGTTACGCTCTTGGTAATCTCGTCCAGGCTCAGAGTTGAGGTGTTGGATGCTATGATGGCGGTTGATGGAGCTGCAGACTCGATTCTTTGGAAGAGCTGTTGCTTGAGATGAAGGTCTTCGAAAGCTGCTTCTACAACCAAGGCGGAATCTTTGCAGGCTTCATCTAGCGTTGTGGTTGTCTTGATGTTGGCTAGGGCTTGACTTGCTTGTTCCGGTTTGAGTTTCCCTTTTGATACTGCTGTCTTGATTCCGTAGGGTCCATCCGCGATTTCTTCGATCCCTCTTTTCAGGGCTCGATGATCCTCATCAGTAGCTCGTACTTCGTGGCCGTGTTGTGCGAATAGTTGGGCTATTTGTCGGCCCATCATGCCGAATCCGACGACTGAGACTTTCATTCGTCTAGCCTACGCTTTGCCTTCCTTGCGCCTCTGATGGAGGACTTTCATCCGCTCCGTTCTGCGCTCCTTTCCCTCTCGCCACCTGCGTTTTTCTTCAGGGGTTTGAGGGACCACGTCTGGTATCTCGACTGGTTTTCCATCCTCGTCAATGGCTACGTAGGTCAGATAGGATGAACCAGTGTGGGTAATGGTTCCGGACTTTAGATCCTCGGCCTCAATTCGGACTCCGACTTCCATAGAGGTTGTTCCCGTGTAATTCACGGATGCTTTGAGGCTGACAAGGTTCCCGACGTATACTGGATGGTAAAAGTCCATGCGATCGATGCTCGCAGTGACAACCGTTGCTCGAGCATGACGGAGCGCGCTTACCGCAGCGGCTAGGTCCACGAGTCTGAGGATTGTTCCTCCGTGAACGTTTCCCATCGGGTTGGCATCCACAGGCAGCATCTGCATCGATATGATGCTCTTGGAAATGCTAACAGGTTTCGACGGT
>CAYRXJ010000218.1:0-2374 GCA_964428235.1 uncultured Candidatus Bathyarchaeia archaeon
AACCACTTGGCTCATAATATCCGGTGCGATTGTCGCATTCGTCGCTGTTCTAACATTATACGGTGTTAGAGCCCGTGTCAAGCCGAAGCAAGTCAGCCCGGCCCAACACTCAGCGATTGTTCTGGAATGCTTTGCAAGCGCTTAGGATTTCTTCGGCTCACAAGTTGGAGTTACACGAAAGGTTTGGCTGACTTCCGAGGTATTTTCACTGAAAACAAATGTCGCCATTCACCAAGAGTGTGGCACTCGTGCTCGCGCTCTTCTTACTACTCCCAGCAATCGCTCTAGTGGCTGCCCCTGCACCACGACCAACTATAAGCACGCCAAGCATCTCCCCGTCATCCCCTAGTCCTAACGACCAAGTTACAGTCACTGCAACTGTTACCCCAGGAAATTCTGGGATACAGAACGTGACTCTCGTGTATTCGACTGATAACTGGAAACTCTCGAACATTACTGTAACAGCGTCATACAACTCGACCAGCAATATCGCGGCGGCCCATATCCCTGCGCAATACAACGGAGGACAAGTTGAATACTACCTGGTTGCGTTTGACAACAACAATAACAAAGCTGTCAAGGACAACAACGGAAACTACTACAGCTATACTGTACTCGTACCTACGAATACGACCACAAGCACTTGGATAGAACTTGCGATTGTAGCAACCGTCCTAGGCGCGGGCGGAATGTTCGCGTTCTACTCTTTACGTCCAAAGAATCAGACAACACCGAATAGGACAACACCGGACTAGAATCTTTCCGGCGAAACAATTCTTCCAGACCGAGAGACCTGAACCATCAAACGCTTCTGGGTCTCAATCTTCCATTTTTTCAATCTATATCCAACCTTGCTGAACGAAAAAGCCGTTCACAAATCATTTTTGCAGTGTCTCTTTTATTAGACGCGAGCCTCTTGATGAGGACATGTCCGACTCCAACCCGGCTCTCTCCGATATGGAGGAGGGAGGCGACGGAATGGCCAAATATGCGAACATGGTCTTGGCGTTCATCAAGAAAGATGTGTTCGAGGATAGAAAGCAGGTCTCGGTAGAAGAGGTTGTCACTCTAATCGCCGCGTTGACAGACATCTCGGTTAGCCTATTGTCCCGGTTCCGAAAGGATCAAGTTGATCCCGCAAAAGCCACTGAGGTTGGAAGGGACGTTTTCAAGTACATGGTTGGCCGGTTAGGATTCGATATTGACAAACTCGGCCAGTCGAACATCTATGTCTAGATGGCCTTGAACCCTTGCTGAAGATCTCCGACTAGGTCCTCAACATCCTCTATTCCAACGCTGGCTCGAATGAGATTGTCGTTGATCCCTTGAGCTTGTCTACGCTCGCGCGGGATGCTTGAATGGGTCATGCTTGCAGGGTGCTCGATGAGCGACTCAACCCCTCCAAGACTCTCGGCAAGAGTGAAGACCCGGAGCTTTTTCAGGAGTTTCTCGCATGACGCGAATCCGCCTTTGAGCTCGAAGCTGAGCATTCCACCGTACCCTCGCATCTGACGTTTCACAAGATTTCTTTGGGGATGATCAGGCAATCCGGGAAAGTAGACCTTCTCGACTTTTGACTGTTTTTGAAGGAATTCGCTGATCTGCTGAGCGTTCGAGTTGTGCCTGTCCATTCTGACAGCGAGAGTCTTGATCCCCCGTAGGACGAGCCAGCAGTCCAAGGGTCCAGGAACAGCGCCTATGGCGTTCTGGAGAAACTTGAGACGTTTGCCAGTCTCGGCGTCAGCCGTGATAGCGGCCCCGCCAATGAGGTCGCTGTGTCCGCCGAGGTATTTTGTCATGCTGTGAACTGAGATGTCCGCCCCTAGTCTCAGGGGATTTTGCAAATAGGGACTTGCGAAGGTGTTATCGACAACTAGGAGCGCCTTGCTCTTCTTCGAAATCTTAGCGATGGCTCTGATATCGACAATCCTCATCAAAGGGTTGGTTGGGGTCTCGATCCAGATCATCCTGGTGTTCTTTCGAACTGCTTTCTCAACTTTCTCTGGCGATCTTGGATCTACAAACGTAAACTGCAACCCGTAGTTGCGGAGCACTTGATCGAATAACCGAAAGGTGCCGCCGTAAATGTCGTCACCAGCAATAACATGATCTCCCTTCTGTAAGAGCATCAGAACCGTAGTCGATGCGGCAAGACCGGAGCTAAAAGCCAAACCTACTCTGCCATCCTCAAGAGCGGCGAGACTTTGTTCTAGAGCATGCCGCGTAGGATTTGCTGTCCGCGAGTAGACATACTTACCTTCCTTGCCTGGCCGGGGTTGCATGAACGTCGAAGTAAGATAGACGGGAACAGTGACCGACCCGGTCGCGGGATCAGGTTCTTGCCCTGCATGTATTGCCTTTGTAGAGAATCTCA
>CAYRXJ010000219.1:0-2342 GCA_964428235.1 uncultured Candidatus Bathyarchaeia archaeon
ACTCATATTCTCATTGGAATAGCGATCACTGTATTCCGATAGGAATAAGAACCACACAGGACTACTTTGACAGCATGCTTCCGGCTCTGAATGAGATTCCGAAAAAAAGGAAGGAACTCGGACTAACCCAATCTAGGCTCGCTCTATCCGCGGGGGTAAGCCAGTCTATAATTGCAAAGATCGAGGCTGGATCAGTAGATCCTTCGTATTCAGTGGTCCAGAAATTGTTCAGCGCTTTGGCGAGAGCTGGGGTTGAGAGTCCCTCAAGGAGAGTCGAAGAGTTGATCAGCAGACCGGTTATCTCAGTCGGTCGAACACAATTGGTCCGCGATGCTGTTGATCTTATGAGAAGAAGGGGTTTTTCGCAGCTACCCGTTTTTGAAAATGGGCGATGCGTTGGTAGTGTATCAGAAAAAACGATCCTTGATCGCGCCGCTGGAGGCGAATCGCTGGAATCAGTTCTAGGGCTCAGGGTTCGAGAGATCATGGACTCGCCCTTGCCCGCAGTGAATAGTGACACGCCGCTGGATTTGGTCCTAGGGCTATTGCAAAGCAATTACGGCGTCCTTGTTTCAAAAGGCGAGAATCTGGTCGGGATCCTCACGAAGTCAGACATTCTCAAAACCAAGAGGTAATCCTGCTAGCCAACCAATCTCTGGGAGAAGAATTGGTCAACTCTGTTTCTTAAGGGGTACGGCTTAGGTAACATCATTCCTATTGTAGATCGACTGGTGCTGGTTCTCCTGTTCGAGGATCTGCCTAGGAAGTATTTGGGTGAACCCGCAAGAATCTTAGGTGACGGTTGGCAACATGCTCACGATATTTGGTAAGAAAAAGAAGGCTGAGGGGGAAGGTGACCCTAATGAGACTGCAGCGTCACAATCGACCGCTCCTTCACAGACTCCGTTCTCGAGTAACCCTCTCCAGTCCGCATCTGCGGCCGTAAGTCCTTCCGTTAGTTCGAATTCTTCTGCTCCCGTCACGGGAACCTCATATCAACAGCTAAGGTCTTGGTCGCCGCCGCTCCAGAGCGACGAAGATAGTTCCCTTAGCAGACTGCTTCAGTCCCTCTTGAAAGATCTGCCAGCAGATTCCGAAGGAATAGGCAACGAACCTTCAAGTGGCTTTTCAATCGACAATGTTCCTGAATGGGTTCCTCCCAGGGCTACTCCTGCCAGTCGTCCGATGGTAATAACCCCCGGAGGAAAGACTGTCGCCAGCGACAGACCGGTTACTCCAGCGCAACCCTCGTTGACACCTGCAAGTGTCGTCCCCCAACCGCAGCCCCCAAGCGTTTCCACGCGCTCGCCAAAGCCACAGGAGCCAACTATTGAGGCGCCAAAACCTGCAGTTGCACCAAAATTCAATCCTACCGCTCCACCCGACAAGCCTGCTAAGGAAGAGCTTCCAAAGAAGACTAGCACCCCTAGAGTTTCTCAAAGTTTCGATCACATTTTCGAGCTCACACAGGGAAGTTTCGAGTCTCCCGGACTTGTTGTCGTCAACGGAGGTCTGGGATCAGGTAAGACAACACTCTGTTCCGGGCTTACAGCCAGCTTCTTGAAACAGGGCAACCCGTGTATGTTCGTAACCTACGACAAAGCCCCAAGCGCCTTGAGAGACCAGATGAAGAAGATAGGCTCGGACCCTTCAGAAGCTGAATCAAACTATCGCCTACTTGTGGTGGACGGGTTCTCATCGCAATCAGACTCGTTCAGCTTCGAGCCCTATTACATCGAAAAGGCATTCGAGTTCGACTCAATCCAGGAATCTTTGGTCAAGAATAGCTCCATGTTCATCGGAGAGAAAACGAAGATCGTGTTCGACTCAATAGACCAAGTCGTCGCCAAGATTCAGTCAAAAGATTTGATCAAGGGATTTGGAGAGACACTTGATAAGCTTAGAGATGCCAACGCCACGCTAGTCGTGACTGTTGATCTCTCAAAAGCCCCGAAGGACATTGTCAAATGGCTGGAGGATACCGCGGCGTGCGTGATAGATCTCGACAAGGATGACTCGGACCCTAAGGGACGAGAGCTAAAGGTTAGAAAGATCAGCGGGTCTGCTTCCAAGATTGATGCGGAGACCTTTGAACTGGACTCAGGCAAAGGCCTAGTATTCGTGAAGTAGAAAGTTATCTTCTAGTCTCGAGTAGGAATTACTCAGAGTCCTTCGAATCGTCGGCCGCTTGATCTGGGTCGAACGCCTCTAGAGGGACCCATCTGCTCTTCGACGTTCCTTTAATCCAAGCGCCATCGCCATCAATCCAATCGACGCCCCCTTCGATTGTCTCCCAACTCATCAGTGTTACTTTAACGTGTTCACCTGGTTTCGTAACAGCC
>CAYRXJ010000220.1:0-2335 GCA_964428235.1 uncultured Candidatus Bathyarchaeia archaeon
CCCTCCTTCAACCCTCAGTGCGCAACCTTGAGCTGTTGTTCGGCGGAGTATCGCTTCTGATGTTGCCGTTACTCGTGATGGTGATGAGATCGCGGTCAAAGCTTCGAGGCGAGAAGCGAAGATTGCTCGAGCCTCATCAGCTTACTGAGTGGGAGCAGCTTCAGCAACGTTTTGGGCACCGACAACTGTTTCCGGCTCAAACCCTAGATTCGACGCGACGGAGAATCTGGTCCGCGGAGGACTGATGAGCTAAAAATGAAAAAGATCATCCTTCTCGACCTAACTGTCTTGGCGTTGACTGTTGCTGCGGCCGTATTCTGGCTCGGACAGATCCGACAGACAGGTCATCTTGGCCCTATAGGTCCTCTACTCGAACCCTCTTTTGTCTCGATAGCGATAGTGCTGGCTGGATCACTATTGTTGGTCACGCCAATATTGGTGATGGTGAAGAGATCACGATCAAGCCTTCGCCATGCGAAGAAGAGACTGTTGGAGCCTCGGCCGCTGAGCGCGTGGGAAGATTTGCAGCAGCATTTCGGAAGAAAAGAACTCTTTCCGGATAAAGAATAGGCTTCGGTGAATTCCCAGAGCTTCTTTCCGGGGTCCTTTTTTGGACAGCACGAATTAGAGGAGTCGGCGGACGAGAGATATTGCGACGCTTGTACCAGTGATAACGGCCATCCAGAATGCCAGAACTGAAATGACCACAAGGGCCGCGCAGGTATTGTCCATGCAGACAATGCTGGATCCGCCGTGTAGGTAGAGATTTCCCGCGACAAACCCTGAGCCCCAGAAGACACCGAGACCGAAAAGTGTTATGATTGCTCGCCCTCGGAGGCTTATTCTCGGAACTATCGAGGGTCTTGGAGGACCGGTGAACCGTGGGTTGTTCAACTCTCCAATCCTTTCCTGGATGGTCGGATTCCAGTGGCTTACAAGACCGGAACGGAAGTTGTAGCTTCCTATAGTCTCTATTTTTCCTAGGACCTGGGATACTTGCGGTTGTCCAAACCGGTCGGTAACGATCTTGTCCAGCTCAAACTCTCGTACCTTCAGAGTTCTTCTCAGGGACCTCCGGGGCCAAAGCGCGACTAGCAGGGGTAAAGGACTTGGAAGAATGAGAACGATTATCGAACCGGGAGAAGATCTGGGACTGGCAAGAACAACAGGCACGTAGACCAGCAGAAGAAAGAACAAGCTGCGGGGCACAAGAGCGAATTTGCCTAGAAACCTGCTAACCCCACTCTCCTTGTTGTAGATATTCAACCTCACTAGGTGCAGTGCTATGAGGATCCGCCAGTCGTCAAGCGAGAGCTTCTCCTTCAGATATTCCGGTAGCAAGAGCTCGACGTCAGACAAGACCCCTGGAAGAACAGGATCTGACCACATCCAGTCCCCGTCACCACGAACGAATCTTGCCCAGGCAATCCCCGTATACCGGTACGGCGCCTTGAACTGTGCTGCTAGATCTTGTGTCATGTTGAGGAGTGCATCGTCTAATGGGGTTGGACCAGTCCTTTCCTCGCGATTCCTAGGCCGGCGCATTCTACCCCAGGAAAAATTACAAGGATGTTAGCGACTTTATACAATTAGTGATCCAAAGATCAAGTAGGGCTGATTCTTACGATGATGTCCTTGGTCTTGCTTCGGGAGAATCGTTGGATGAACTTGGTGAAGGACCCCATCAAGCCGTATTTCTTGTAGATCAGATTGTAATATTTCTCCAGGGTCTCTGGATCATCGTCTAGTTCTGCGTGCGCGTCGATGTAGTCTGCTTTTGGTTCGCCGCGGAACTTGGACGGGGCGACTCGGACCTTCGGGTTCTTCCGAATTCTCTTGATCTTGCCTGAACTGCCACCTGTGTGAATGATCAGGATGCCGTTTTCTTTTAGGAACCAGACGGGGGTCCGGACTGGTTGTCCGTTTTTCCGGTATGTTTCTATTGAGATGACGTTCTCGTTGTCGAACTGTGCGAGCTTGTCTGGTTCCATGACTGCTTGCGTTTTTTTTCTCTCGACTACTTGGGGTTTCCTGCTGGGAGCAGGTCGAGATGGTCTTGCATTGGAGTGTCGTATTGTGGTGAAGCCGTTGTCGGTCGAAGCCGATTAGCTCGAATTGTCATGACCGGAGAAATTCGAACATTGCGTCGATGAATTCTTTTGGTTTAGACATGTTCACGATGTGGTCTGCGCCAGGAATAAGGATCCTCCTAGATCCTGGCATATGCCTGTAGATGTTTTCAACCATTAACGTCTGCGCAGGCACGTCGCGGTCACCGACGATGAAGAGGGTCGGCGCGTGGATCTCGGAGAGTCGTTGGAAAGGGGGCGGTTCA
>CAYRXJ010000221.1:0-1714 GCA_964428235.1 uncultured Candidatus Bathyarchaeia archaeon
ATCACTTTGATCGACGCTGCCTCCCGGATGTCATCAGTGTCTTTCTTGAAGGCAAGGCCAAGGATCGCGATCCTCTTGTCAGTAAAACTGCCCAGTAGACTCTCTGCTTTTTCGACGATTTTTCCTGGTTGATCGTTGTTGACTTGTTCTGTTGCGTGGAGGAGTGCTGGGTGGTATCCGTGTTCTTTTCCGTAATTGATGAGTGCTTGGAGGTCTTTGTGGAAACAGCTTCCACCGTATCCCGGGCCGGCCTTGAGGAACAGAGGTCCTATGCGGATGTCTTTGCCGATCGCCTCCGCGATCCTGCCAACATCTACTCCAGGGATTTTTTCGGAGATGTTTGCGATGGTGTTGATGAAGCTGACTTTTGTGGCGAGGAACGCGTTGTTCGCGTACTTGACGAGCTCGGCGCTCTCCGGTGTCATCTCGAGTATTGGTGGTTGTTTTGTCCGGTAGAATTGCCGGTAGAGCTTGATCAGTTGACTAGTGGATTTCTTGTCATTTGATCCAATAACGATCTTGTCGGGATGGAGGGCGTCGTGTATCGCTGTTCCCTCGGCGAGAAACTCGGGATTAGCGCAGAGTCCAAGGTTTACTCCTACAGATCTCTCACTTGTCTTCTCCAGGATCGGTCTTACTGTACCGTTTGTTGTTCCTGGGACAACAGTGCTCTTTACAACGACTGTGTGGAATCCCCGTTTCTCGCAGAGTGCTTTGCCAACACTTTCGCTTGCACTCTTGATGAAAGAGAGATCGATAGACCCGTCAGATCGGGTCGGGGTCCCGACTGTCAGGAAGGTGATCTCTGTATCATTGATACTGGAAATGTTAGTAGAGGCGTCGAGAAGTTTTTTCTTGACTGCTGTCTTGAGAAGTCTGTCCAGATCAGGTTCGTGGATCGGGGTCTTGCCCTTGAGAATCTGACCGACTCTCTCTTGGTCAATGTCTATTCCCGTGGAATGGATTCCTCGAGAGGCGAAGGTTGCGGCGGTGCATAGTCCAACATAGCCCATCCCGATAATCGAGACGCGGGCTGTCCTGGTTTTCAAACTGGGAGGTTCTTACTGCCAGCGACTATAAAGTGTCCACGGCTCGAGGTCGGAATTCGCTTCCCGATAATCCCATATCCTCGATTCTCAGAAGATTTCTGTCCTGATTGTCACGGTTTGAATCTCTCGCGATTCTCTTCGCGGCTCTCGCATTATGCTCGGTCGCCATCGGACAAGTAGTCTTACGAGCAGGGCCCGTGTCCGTCGAACATTTGGCCACGGCCAGTTATTCCTGGCAGCAGACTGCCGTGAATCTTGTGGTCAACGATAACGGGTCCTGGGCGATGGTCTGGGACACGATGATATGCCGAGCCTCGTGTGCGCCGGGATTTGTTGAGCCGCGTGTGGATTTCTCAAGAACGACCGTTTTCGCCGTCTTTTCTGGGAGCGCGCCGTATAACAGCTGGGCCAACATTACAAGGATTGTTGGTACTATCCTAGGACTGACGGTTCAGGCTACGATTACGGTTGTGGGGCCGAACTGCCCGCCCTACTTCTTTCTCCAGCCCGGCGGGAAAAGCGGAGGATTCGACATTGTCGGAATACCGAAGACTACCGAACGGGTGTCATTCTCGGTCCAGACATTGTTCAACGGCTGCCAGTTTGCAGTTTAGTGGTTGAAAGAACGTTGTGACGCCTGGCAGTCAGATGTCATCTTGCAAACA
>CAYRXJ010000221.1:1724-2298 GCA_964428235.1 uncultured Candidatus Bathyarchaeia archaeon
TGCGGGTTAGAGGGGTGATATGAAAGCGTAGACAAGCGCGTGAAACAATAGGTAGTCGAGGTGGATGGGGCCGCTGGGACGATGGTAGATTTCAACGAGGTGACAGTAACCTGGGCACCGGATTGGGCTCGGGCTGGACGCAGAATACCACGATAGGGGGAAGCCTGCGCTGGCGATCCCGTTAGGGTATCCTGACGAGAGCTGAACTGAGGGGAGAGCTGAGAAGAGTGCTAGGGAGAGACCTAGACAGAGGATCGAGATGAGGGCAATCCCGAAAACATTCCTCCGAACCAGAACGACGAGGTCCGCGATTGCGAGCCCGGAAATCACGAGCACATCCGTCAGGACCCAGGTTGGGATCTGCGAGAATAATCCCTCAATCACGCCGATGGCGACGAAGTAAAGCGCGGCCCAGATTGTCATTATTGCGAAAGAGAGTTTTACTCCTTTTTCTGGTGAATCCTGAGATGTTCTTGCTTTCGTCCCCCGGTGTCTTCTCCAGAGGGCTATTGGCGGTACTGTTGCGAAAGCCAGGGATGCCAGCGCTGTCGGAAGGACTTGTGGAAGAAAAAAA
>CAYRXJ010000222.1:0-2293 GCA_964428235.1 uncultured Candidatus Bathyarchaeia archaeon
ATTTGGAGACGTAATGTACGTGATCCGATCGTTCTTCCCAACATCAGCGTGCAACCAAGTCTCTTTCAACTGGTTCACAAGGACTCCAGCGGCTCCCTGAACCATACACTTCGGCTTTCCAGTAGTACCCGAAGTGAACATGACGTAGACCGGATGATCTGCAGGAAGCTGTTCAAATCGCAACGCACCAAGATCTTGAGACGATAGAAAACTGTCGTATCCAATTGACTTTGGAATCCTAGAATAATTGATCTGAGAACTGAGCGATGGGACGATTACGACCCGTTCGATTGAGGGGATCCCTTCCAACACACTCTTGATGTTGTCTAGAATCCCGAACTTCTTTCCTTTGTAGAAGTAGCCGTCCACTGAGACGAGGATTTTCGGCGTTAGCTGCCCTAGCCGATCTATGACTGCGCTCGATCCAAGTTCCGCACCGCAACAGGCCCATACCGCCCCGATGGCAGTCGTTGAGAGCATTGCAACGGGGGTTTCCTTGACATTAGACATGTATCCGGCCACTCTATCTCCAGGTCGAACTCCGAACTCGCGAAGAGCTTGAGCAAGACCGCTGACTCTAGCATACAGTTCGGAGTATGTGACTCTCGAGGGAGGCTGTCCTTCTATTCTAGAAACGATCGCGGTAGTATCATCCTTGAATCTGAGGAGATTCTGCGCAAAATTCAATCTTGCGCCGGGAAACCAGTTTGCTCCAGGGAACTTCTCATAGTGATCGACGACCCTGTCGAATTTGGACGTACAAACGATCCCGGTAAATTCCCATACAGCACTCCAAAAGTCCCCAACCTTTTCGATGGACCATTTGTAGAGTTCGAAATGTGATCGGAAATTGAGTTGGTGTCTATCGTTGACGAACTTGATGAATCGCGTGAGGTTGGCTTGGCTTACTCGGTCATCGGAAGGTACCCAGAGCGGTTTTCGTCTAGCAGTTTGTCCAACCATGTGTGTAGAAACCTACCTATGCACCAAGTTACCCGATGGGCTTTGTTTCAATGAATTTTCGCCCTGGATAATTTATAGCCTTTCAGTTGATGGAATTAGTCGACTCGGATTGGCAGTTCTCGACGTAAAGATTCTAACTGACGGTTACTTTACCTTGGACAAGAGCTTCCTCGTCTTCGGAAAATACCAGGGTACAAAGTACAAGGCCGCTCTGAAACCCCTCCTCATCAAAACGGAGAAAGAAAACATTCTCGTTGATACAGGCATCGGAACACTTCCGCCGAAATACGAAAAGTTCCATGACGTCATCAGGACCAAAGAGGAAAATCTCCGGCTCTCGTTGAAGACCGCAGGACTTGAACCCAACGACATCACATTAGTAGTTAATACTCACCTACACTTCGATCATTGCGGGAACAATCTGCTCTTTCTCAACGCCAAATTTGTTGAACAAGTCGACGAAATCCGGTATGCGTTCTTCCCAGATCGGTTCATGCGAGTAAGCTATCTGCGCGAGTTCTTTGATACTGAAGGAGAATTCCTTCCAATGAGAGGAAAATACACGATTGAGAATGGTGTCGACATTGTGCCTACCCCTGGTCACACTATCGGTCATCAATCAGTGGTTGTAAAATGGAAGAATCGCAACATCGTTTACACAGGGGATGCTGCTCCTCTACCAGAGAACATCGAGAAGCGAAACATCACTGGAATGATTTACAACACGTCCGAAGGACTCGAGTCAATCGACTTCCTTCGCAACATGGAAAATCCTGTGTACATCTACTCCCACGATAACGAACAATTGAAAACCCCGATTTAGCAAATCACGAACGGCCTTACCTTTCGGAACGCCGGGGGAAGGTTTGCGTTAATTACGACCAGTGCTTGCGCAGAGCCCCTGCGTACGCGTACCAATAGGGGTCAGTTTGTGGGTAGGAGAGCTTCCGGGTTCCCTTGGCCGTGGTTTCTCGACATCCGCGAAATGTTGAGGTCAGTCTTCCGACAACTTTTGCGGGAATTCTTCGAGATCTCAGCGCCGAGAGTATCGCCTCGCTCTTTCGTGGCCGAGATGATATGATCAGGCTGCCTTCTGACAAAGAGATCATGGGATCTATTCTGAACAGTTTACAAATCTCCCGGGTCTCTTCGCTGACGGGGATTTCATCCGTGTCAAGTACAAGGCCGAGGTTTGACGCTGTGGCGAGTTCGATCATACCGGCTAGCACTCCTCCTTCGGTCGCATCGTGCATAGCGGTTACCCCGAGTCCGTGTAAACCTACGGAACTTGCGGTTAGTGCATCCTGGACAGTCGTAACCTTTGGCAAGT
>CAYRXJ010000223.1:0-2275 GCA_964428235.1 uncultured Candidatus Bathyarchaeia archaeon
CCGAAAACGGATTCGTCCATTGTGTAGAGTCCCACGTTAACGAGCCCATGGTCACCCCCCGAGTCCTTCTCATGAATCGCGAGAACGTTTCCTCTTTTGGTCTCAAGACGGCCGAACCGCGAAGGATCTTTTGTCTCCGCTGCTCCAATCCAGTAGTCCCTTGAAGAAGATTCCTTGACGAATCTGATGAGCGCGTTTGAGTCGTAGTAGTTGTCTCCATAGATAATTATGAAGCGATCTTCCCCTCGCAACGCGGTTTCCCAAGCTCTTACCGCTTCAGCGGTTCCGCCTAGTTGTCTTTGTTTTACGTACTCGATCTCGCATCCGAACCGGCTACCATCTTGTAAGAATCCTCGAATTTTTTCTCCTTCGAATCGAACAAGCACTATGAGTTCCCGGACACCGGCTTTGACTAGTCCCTTTACAGTCCTCGCGAGGAGTGGTTCTCCGCCAATAGGGATTAAGTGCTTCGGGTTTTTTTCAGCCAGTGGCCAGAGTCTTTCCCCTCGACCAGCTGCCAGAATCGTTGCTTTCGTGATTGTTAACCCCGGCCGATGAGTTGTCGAACCAAGCGGATTGTCTCCTTGATTACTCGAATTGCCTCTGACTTGACCTTCGATTCTCCTGTTATCCGTATGACTGGTTCCGTTCCGCTGGAGCGGACGAGAATCCAAGTCTTCTCGTTTCTAACCCTTAGTCCGAACTTAGTTTCGACCGAAGGATTGTCTCCCACAATCCTTTCGAGGACCGAAGTGAGACGCGAAGTGACTTGAGGAGACACTTTGCCTGTGAAAAGGACGCTTTCGCGGATCATATGATATTCTGGAATATCGCGAAGCATTTGCGAGACTTTGAGTCCCAAGTCTTCTGAAGCTTTGAGAAACAAGAGGCCGGACAATGGACCATCTGGACACGGGTTGAGATCTCTGTGAATCCAAGCACCTGATGGTTCCCCAGCGAATTTGCCACCGACTCGTTTCATCTAACGGAGCAGTTTCGCATCACCTACGGGACCCCGAATAAGCCGAGCGTTTTCTCTTTGTGCTATTTCATCGAGTATCATCGAGGCGTCAAGTGGGATTAAGAATGGACCTTTGGAGCGCTTGGCGAGGAACCCGATATAGGCAGCCAGGATTCGGTCTTGCAATGGGCAGTCTCCTTTCTCGTCTACAATGAACATCCTATCAGCATCTCCATCAAAAGCAATGCCTGCGTCAGAGCCCGTTTCAACTACTAATCTTGCCAGGGCTTCTACACTTTTCCTCGTTGGCTCAGAGCCTCGTCCAGGGAAACCGCCGTCTGGGAATGAATTGAGTGAAGTGACTTTTTCCAGACCTTTTTGATAGACTTCAGGTCCGAGCTTGGAGGCAGCTCCATTTCCGAGGTCGAGCACAACTTTCCACTTTTTTCTAAAAGTCACTTCCGCGAGCAGGTTTCGATATCCGTTCGGGTGGGTTCTTCTGATGCTCGATACGTTTCCTTTGAACGGAGATTTACTAACGGTCCTCGGAGCTAGACGACTTTCATCATCCAGAGCTTCACCCATTTTGTTGAACACTTTGAACCCATTGTATTGTGGAGGGTTATGACTAGCGGTGATCATTACACCGGCTGATATCGGAAGCGACTTTGTTTCGTAAGCGATTGCTGGAGTTGGCACAAGTCCATAGTCCATGACTCGTGCACCGTTCTCGAGAGCTGCTGAAAGAAATGCTGCCTTGAGCACTGGACTCGAATGTCTGGGATCATTTCCAAGGGCTATGTCTGCTCCCATAGCTCGAGGAATGAGGCTGCCTAGTTCGATCGCGGTGGACGAATTTACGCTTTCTGGATATTTGCCGCGAATTCCGGAACTTCCGAATTGCAGGATCAAAGTGTGCAGCGCTACGCTGCCGGTTCCGGAGAGGCGGTTTGAGCAATTAGCTCTGGAGCAGCGGCGGGTCTGACATCTGATTCTTCGAGGGCGAGTGGCATTGACAGGAGTTTTGACTTGCGGACTCCAATGTGTCTTAGTGGGCAGACTTTCTTTGCTTCGTTGTATACGTCTGAACCCATTTTCCCTAGAACCATCTCATGGCAGAGTTGCGAGTAAGTGAGTTTGGATGCTTTTTCCGCTACAATCTTGCCCATGACTTGTCGTATGCCGTGTTCTTGTGAACCGTTTACTCGGCCGTGACTGAATCCAACTATGTACACTCGTGTTAGATACTTGTCAATTGTATTGGCTGTGAAGATTCCGTCAATGCGTGTGCTTCCGCGTCTGACCAAACTTCTG
>CAYRXJ010000224.1:0-2274 GCA_964428235.1 uncultured Candidatus Bathyarchaeia archaeon
CAGTGTGAGTGGACATCTTAGGATTCAGGAGTTCCGCATGATTTTCTCCATCCAGTCCCATCTTGTCCGCGAAGATCTCTGGGGACGTAAGGCTGTAGGTGAGAAGCTCTTGGTATCCAAGACCTATCATGATCTCGGCCAAGGTATCATAGCGATCCGTCTCAGGGGCCAAGCCACCAAGTGTCCAGATCTTTGGCCATTCAGGCTTCAAATTGTTGAGATCAAATGCGATCGCGATATCCTCGACGAGGTCCACTTCATGCATGATGTCGATCCGGTAGCACAAGCTCTCCACATTGAGGACGCCTTTCTTCGCGTGAGTTGAGGGCGGGTGACCTGCTTTCATCAACAAACGGGTCATCTCCGCAGGGTTTAGCGTGGTTCCAAGGAGATGATTCGCATACTCGACGGGAAGTTCCTTGAAAGATGATTTCAGGTCGGGCGTGACAATACGTTTCTTACCCTTCGAAGACGAGTAGGTTTGATTGCAGCTGTGGATCTTCCCTCCCCGCTCCGCGAGTGCGGTTACAACCACCTTCAGTGTGTTGCTTACTGTTTCGATATTTGTCCCGGTGACTTCTACTAGGATGTTCTTTGTGTCAGGTCCGACTTTTCCAAGATCGTTGGAGTTGATGACCGGTGGAAGTGAGAGGATCTGTTTCTCCCCGTCCACTAGAATGGGCCATTCTTGGAATTTCGATATGATCGAGCCGTACTCGATTCCCTTTGGATGACTCTTTACGATTTCTCGAAGAGTCATTTTTTCGATCGAGCCTAACGGTGCAAAACTGGTTTCGTCAGGGTTGGTGACGGTATACCGGAGAGGTGATTTTATGAGGTCTGCTTGGTAGAAACCGATTGAGGCTCGTTTCCTCTTGCGACCATAGGTCTGATCCATCTTCTCCTGGAGCCCTATCCAGCTCTTCAGCGCGTCCTCGCTCGGATTGACGTTCTTGACAACGGCCGTCGCTATGAACGGGCGGATCTTCTCAAGCCGATGGTCTATGGTGACCTCGAGGCCGGATTTTCCTGAGAGAAGTGGACGTTTCGGTTTGGAAATGCCTAGGTGGGTCCGGAGGGCTCGTGCTATTCCTTCAACAAACCAGATGTCAGGGTGATTGCTGTCTTTGACCTCAATATTTGCAGTCCCGTTCTGCTCGTCGAGAGTCTCAACATCGCCTTTGACGTAGGCCAAGATCTGGTTCAGGCCGTCTTTGTCCCTAGGAACTTTCTGGCCAAGAAGATCTTCGAGATCGGTGAGGGAGAATTGGACCGATGGCGTGTTAGTCGACCTTCTGCTGTCTTATCCATTCGAGGTCTGTTGTGAAGAGTTGCCTGATGTCTTGTATCTGCTGGCTCATCATGTAGAGCCTATCGATTCCTAGTCCCCACGCGATCACTGGCACTTTTATTCCGAGGGGCTCAGTGACTTCTGGTCTGAAAATTCCGCTGCCTCCGAACTCCATCCAACCGTATCCTTCCTTGTACGCTTGCAGTTCGACGCTTGGCTCGGTGAAGGGGAAGTAGTCTGGTTTGAATCGGACCTTGTCTGCCCCGGCAACCTCTAGGGCAAACATCTCCAAGACACCAAGCAAACTGCGGAGGCTGAGGCTCGCATCTAGTACGATTCCCTCGGCCTGGTTGAACTCAGTCAAATGTGTCTTGTCAAGGAGTTCAGGACGGAAGCAGCGGGCGATCGCGAAGTATTTTCCGGGGATCTTGAGGTCTTTGGAGATCATTGACCGGACGCTTAGCGCTGTCCCGTGGCTCCGGAGGACGAGCTTGGATGCTTCCTCTCGTGAATACTTGTAGCCCCAGCCTGTCGATCCGGTCTTCCATCCGTTTTCGTGCGTTTCAGCGACTTTTTCGAGGATGTTTTTCCAGGGATCGAGGTTCGCGTTGGACGGGTGTTTGAGGTAGTAGAGATCGTGAATCTCCCGGGCAGGATGGTCCTGCGGCATATAGAGACAATCATCGTTGATGAATGCTGTCTCAACGAGAGGCCCCACCGCTTCGGTGAACCCCAGCGCAACGAGTTTCCGCTTTACTTTTCGAATGAATCGTAAGTAGGGATGATATTTCCCGGGGTTGATTGTTGGGACCGGAGAAGAAACATTGTACGTTCGAAGCTTGACTCTTTCCCATTCTCCTGAAAGAATCATCTCACTTGTTAGCCCACTAATCTCACCGGCCAATCCTTGCTTCGGGATCGAGTCCATTCCTTGCGGAGTGATCTGGAGCTTTCTCTCCACTCGTTCCTTTGTGGTCAGAACC
>CAYRXJ010000225.1:0-2256 GCA_964428235.1 uncultured Candidatus Bathyarchaeia archaeon
GGATGCGCTCAACGGACTCCGATAGAATGGAGAATGAGACCTCTTTAAGGGACATACAGAAATCAGAAGGCCAATGGCCCTTTTCGACTAGGCGGATTGCTGAAGTCAAAAGTCCTGAGTACGCGACGTCATTCCCCTTCACAGTATATGGCAAGGGAAGCAGTTTCTTACCTTCGCTCGCCTTTGATTCGATTGGAGGGCCGCCGGGGGACGGTAACCCCGCCTCTCTGGCGAACATGTCCAGCAGGTTTCCCAGAGTGATGTCCTCAGTCTCGCCGTAGATCCTCCATCGTTTGTTAAGATGAACTGCAATCGCTGTGTGTCCGCCAGAGACCAAGACCGCCAAGGGATCGCGCGATCCAGCAGCAGCCATTGCAAGGTCGAGGTGTGCGATGCCATGATGAACAGGGACTAGCGGCTTGTTCAGGTAGAGCGCAAGTGCTCGCGAGATGGTTGCCCCGATTCTTAGACATGGTCCGAGACCGGGTCCAGCTGAGTAACAAATAGCATCAGGAACTCCTCTCGATCCGTTAGGTTGCAACGCCTTCTCTATTATGCCACTTGAGACGTCGTTATGGTGCTCTGCTGCTTTCCTTGGATGGATGCCTGCTCCTGCAGGCGGGCGGTACGTCGAGTTGACATTTGTGAGGATCTTTCCGTCCTGGTTGACGGTGCTTGCACCGAAGGTGTGAGCGGTGGATTCTATTCCGAGGAACAGCAAGGGAGTTCTTCCGAGCGGCTTATGGTTCTTGCAAAGGTTAAATTTTGCCTGCGGGTCCTAGTTGTTTCTCTGTCTGGGAGTGTCTGCAAATCCAACCCGAGATCAATATTGGTACCCTTGGCCATGTTGACAATGGCAAGAGTACCATTGTCCAAGCCTTGACAGGCGTTTGGACAGCCAGACATTCTGAAGAACTGCGAAGAGGAATCACGATCCGAATCGGGTATGCCGACGCCTCTTTTTACGAGTGCCCCTCCTGCGAGCCCCCCTACAACTATTCGACAAGCAAGACATGCCCGAATTGTAAGAGCGAAACAAAATTCCTGCGGTCAGTAAGCTTCGTGGATTGTCCGGGTCACCACAGCCTCATGGTCACCATGCTCTCGGGAGCAGCGATAATGGACGGTTCGCTCTTCGTGATCTCTTCAAACGTCAAGTGCCCCCAAGCACAGGACCGTGAACATATGCTGGCAGCGCAAATGGTCGGACTTCGCAAGATGGTGGTAGTGCAGAACAAGATAGACGTCGTAAATCATGCCCGGGCAAAAGCCAACTATCAAGAGATTCGCGACTTCACCAAAAATACTGTTGCCGAGGATGCTCCCGTAATTCCAGTCTCTGCCCAGCACAAACTAAACATGGACGCGATGATAGCTGCAATCCAAGAAAGAATCCCAACTCCAAAGAGAGACTCCTCAGTCGCTCCGCGGATGTCTATTCTTCGCTCTTTTGATGTCAACAAGCCTGGGACCGAGGTTGATGGTCTGGTAGGTGGAGTTATCGGAGGCTCCGTGGTTCAGGGGATCTTCAAGAAAGGGGAAGAGATCGAGATCAAACCTGGAATAAAGGTCGGAGAAGCTAACCGAGTTGTCTATGAAAGACTGGTCGCAAATGTTGAGACACTTCAAGCCGGCAGCGGAGACCTGAAGCAAGCCGCTCCGGGAGGCCTAATCGCGGTTGGAACTGACTTGGATCCCTCGGTGACAAAATCCGATGGCCTAGTGGGAAACGTGCTCGGTCGATCAGGGACCTTACCAGACGTGTTGGAGAAGGTCAGTCTAGACATTGACCTGTTCGAGAAAGCAGTTGGAACCGAACAGCTGGTCGCGGTACAAAAGATCAAGATGAACGAGCCGTTGGTTCTCAACGCAGGTACAGCGGTGACTTCCGGAATAGTCGTGTCTGCGAGAGAAAATATCGCAGACGTCTCGTTGAAGAAACCTATTTGCGCCGATCCGGGATCAAAGGTCGCGCTCAGCAGAAGGATCGGGGAAAGTTGGCGACTAATCGGATTCGGAACGATACGTTAAACACCGATTCCCGCCTCACGATTCTCCTCGACACCAGTTTCATTCTGATGATGCTTGAACAGAAAAGAGACTTAGACGACGAACTTAGAGACCTAATCAAAGGCCCCTTTCGGATCACAGCCATAGAGTCCGTATAAAAACAAATTCATCGGAGTGCCAAGACCCGGCACTCAAAAGACCCTGTACTCGCCAAACCAGCTGTGAAGCCAACTCGGACTCTAAAAA
>CAYRXJ010000226.1:0-326 GCA_964428235.1 uncultured Candidatus Bathyarchaeia archaeon
AAAGGTAACCCCATTGAAAATGCGAAACTGAAGCCAAATGATCCTACTGGGTAAACTACATAGAGAAAATCGCTCCAGGAGTTAGCATCCAAATGTTTTGCCTCGATCTCCCATGGGGTACCACGGTCATTGTCAAGAAATACAAAACCGGCTCTTTCCTTTGAGCGTTTTGAAAGAGAGGGTGACAGAACTTTGATTCCCTGTTTCTGAAATTTCCTGATCTGCTCTCTGATTTGGGTCAGATGTCTGTTGAAACTACCAGAGACAGTTCCAAGCAGTGATTCGGGAATTGCGGCCAACGCAACCTACTGGCGATTGGTAGGTCG
>CAYRXJ010000226.1:336-2232 GCA_964428235.1 uncultured Candidatus Bathyarchaeia archaeon
TTCAAGCTTGAGCTTTGTGTTGCAAACCTGATTTGATTGGGAGATGAGCCAACCCGGCTCTAGTTTCACTGAATCCTAACTCAGCTAAGGAGGCTGATCAGGACTCTTGAATTTGTGCTATGTTGACTAAGCAAGTGCTTGCTAAACTTAGCCTTATATGTGTCTTGTTAGTTACGAGACGGCTGGTTGATTTGCCCCAACTCGGGCCTGTCCTGAGGTCTCGAAGAGAGGATCTACGTCTTACACTTCGAGACGTAGAGCGGAAGACTGGTCTCTCGAATGCGTATTTGAGTCAGATCGAGAACGGCAAAATCACACAACCAGCGCCGGCGGTCTTGGCAAAATTGGCCGAGATATACGATCTCCCTTACAATCAACTGATGGAGTTCGCAGGCCACCCATCTCAAGTGGATTCCGACAAGAGGACAATTGTATTCAAGAGGATTGGGAAGACCGAGGAATTATCAAGAGATGAGGAAGAAGAACTGGTTCGTTACCTTGCCTTCATCCGCTCTAGGAGATCCCCTTGATAGAGTGGTCCCCATCGGCGGCGAGGGCGTTCCTGCAATGTCCTCGAAAGTGGTTCTTTCGAGAAAGGTTTGCAGATTTGAGATCCACGGAGCACGAGCGCCGAGAAGCGTTCTTTCTCAACCAGCTTTCGAGTCTCCGCTCCGTGAGAGGAAAAGTTGTGGATCAGGCAATAACACGGTATGCAGTGCCACGACTTAATCGTCATGAGAAGGTCGAGCAGACTGGTCTGATTAATTATGGAAAAAGCCTTTTCGACGACCAAATCCGGTTTGCAAGGGCAAATTGTTTTAGAAATTCCGCAGACTCCGCATTTCGGGAGAGACCCGACTATTGCGCTCTTTTCGAAATTGAGTACGGTAGGCCGCTGAAGAACGACGATGTGAAACGTGCTTCTGAGGATATTGAAACTTCACTTCGAAACTTCCTCAGGTCCGACGTATTCGAGATCCTCAATGAGGATGGAAGTCACTCGGTTGCTCAGAGAACTCTAAGGTTCCATTTTGGGAATCTGTTAGTTAGTTCTACACCCGATCTAATCGTGTTCTCAGGAGCAAAGCGCCCGTTTATTGTGGACTGGAAAGTCGAACAACCGTTCTTCAAAGACCATTGGCTCCAACTAGCGATGTACGCGTATTCTCTCTCTAGAGTGAATCCACACAAGGACTTTCCAATCGAGTCTCAGGCTATTTTACGAGACCCGCTGAACATCGACTTGTTCGAGTTCCAACTTCTACACAACCGGATTCACAGGTTCAAGATTACAGAGGAGGACGTCATTGACCTCGAAAACTACATGCACGCCACTGCTGTTCGGATGTCACGCTTAGATTACGACTGTTCTATGAAGCCCATCGATCCTTCGGAGCTACCAACCACTTTTCGCGCGGGAATTTGCTCATACTGTAACTTTCAGAAAATCTGTTGGGCGTAAATCAGATGACAACGACCAATATCTACCCGATGGAAAATCTGAAGGACTTACACTGCAGATACGTGCTATACAGAGTACGGGGAATCCCGCTCGACTTCGACGGCTACTATTCTGCTCTTCAAAAACTTTCACAGCAGCTAAGCATTGTCAGTAAATCCCCTTGTATTTCTTTGGGAGGCCAGGACTCTATCATTGCTCAACTTGAGGGACATGAGTCTTTGCCAAACCAGTTCCCCGTCGTCGGAGGCAACGCCCTCATAGAGCCAACGGGAAAGACTGGCGAGTTGAGGTTCGGCTCCCTCGGTGCAACTGAGTTGCCATTGGCACTCCGGTTCTTACAATTCGATCTGACCGGATCATTCAAACGGAATCCTCAGTTCTGGTTACCGAAATCTAGTCCGTCAGTCTTTCACAAGGTGGCAGATCAACAATTC
>CAYRXJ010000227.1:0-2231 GCA_964428235.1 uncultured Candidatus Bathyarchaeia archaeon
CTACGCCGTGTTCCCGACCATGATCCTAAGCTTCGCGAACAATAAGGGTGGAACCGGAAAGACAACAACAGCAGTAAACCTCGCAACCGCGCTTGCACAGCTCGGACGAAAAGTACTGCTCGTCGACCTTGACCCGCAAGGGAGCGCGACTGTCAGTCTGGGTTTCCAGAAGTCAAAACTCCTCTACACCATATATGACGCTCTTGCGCAATCGAGAAAGATGGAGGAGGTCATGCTTGGGACAAAGGTTGAGAATCTCACGCTTGTTCCCAGTAATCTCGACCTCGCTGGTGCGGAAGTCGAGTTATCGAATATTCCTGGACGCGAGTTTGTTCTCCGGGAGGCTCTCGCGGTCGCCCGGCACAAGTACGACGCGATCCTGATCGATTGTCCCCCTAATATCGGGATCCTGACGGTTAACGCGATAGTGGCTTGCGACCTAATGGTTGTGCCTGTACAATCCGAGTTCCTCTCCATGGACGGTCTTCCGACGTTGCTGAAATTCATGCGGATCGTGAAGTCGCGGGCGAAGACCGATTTTGACTACAGGATCCTCTTGACCCTGTTCGACAAGAGAACAGGACTGTCCAAGAGGGTGGTTCAACAACTCCGGACCTCCTTCGGAGATCATATTCTGAAGGTTGTCGTACCCCGTTCAGTAAAGATGGCTGAGGCTCCGAGCAAAGGGGTCCCGGGAATCCTATACAGCCCCAGAAACTCAGCGGCTGAGGAGTACCGAAGACTGACGAAAGAACTGCTGGAAGGGTCTCTGGCTGAGACGGTTTTGACCAAGCTCGGGTCAATATCGGAATGAGTCAAAGTCTTGGCTAACGCAACAACCGGCGCTAAGAGAAAGCGCAGACCTGCTCAGAAGGGCGTTCAGGCAGTATTCACACAAGAGAGTGGCTGGAAGGGAAGAATTGAGCTCGGGTTCGGTTCTGGCTCGGTAGTATCTGGTGCTCTGGCTTGGGCATACTCTAGCAGAGAACTTGGCGGACAGGGCTTTGGTAATCTTCTCCCCTGGGATCCATCCTTGTCGGCGATCTTACTTCCCGTCTCAATCCCTCTGCTAATCATAGGAGTCGGCTTGTGCACTTATTATCTTGCGATGAGAAGAACATGGCGGGCGAGGAACCGGATAGAGTCTGCGCTTTTCGAGTTCGAGGCTCTTGTAGCTCAGAATAATGGAGGTGCGATGCCGACATCAGGCCTAGCTGTAACGCCTGAGACCAAGGTCGAAATGAGATCTCGATCGAGCATTGTCTCAAAGGCTCTTGCATTCGCAATTGTACAATCCGCGATTTTGATCATAATGTACACTGGGCTCGTGCGGGAGTACATTGCTAATTCCAACATGCAGAACTGGGTCCGGGCGAATTTCGCCCCTGGAACCTATCTCCTCAACTATGACGCTGTCCTAGTTATGACCGGGATAATCGGGATACTAGTCTTCCAGTTGATTCCTATGAAGCTGCATCCCAAGAAGCTCATGAACTAGTTAGCTCTGCAGTTCACGTGGCCTGAGGCAGGACTTCCGGGCCGACACGCGTTTTTCCTGGGAGAACCTTTTGGAGAATCTCAAGAGTTTCAATCGCATACTCCCGTAAGATTGTGTCTCGGTTCTGAACTTGTCTTCGGGGCTTGAAGTAGGCTCCTAAAGGAACCGTGTAGAACTTCAGGATGACTTCTTGACTTGAAGTATCGAGGTACTTCATTTCGAAGTTGTAGACTTGGAACTCTTCCTTCTGCATCTTCATTGCCAGGCGGACCACCAAGTTGAGTCTTTGCGGTCGAGATCTCTCCTTTTTCATCTCAAGAGAGATCACATTGTCATGTGGAATTGTAAGATTCGATTGATCAGCGGCTAAATGTTCTAAGCTTGTTTCTTTGTAGTCGTCAAGTGTCTTAGGAACGGTGTCGGTGACTAGTGCAGTACCATAGCTCATTTCGCGGCGAAGAACGAAGGCGCTGCGCGTCTTCTGCTGACGGATGAAAATCGATCTCTTGTCAGTGACGAGAACGGCGTACTCTTTAGGAGTCTCATCATCCGGGACAAGAACCCTGTGAACCAGAGCGACTCTTTCTTCCTGGTTCATCAATATTCGATGGGAGATTGGCGATCTCCTAGGAAAGTCTATTCCCGCAGTTCTTGCAGTATCGCGCTTCTGACGGGTTGATTGTTCCGCAGGATACGCAGGATGTGGATGTGAGTAGTGCTCCGCATTTGATAC
>CAYRXJ010000228.1:0-2225 GCA_964428235.1 uncultured Candidatus Bathyarchaeia archaeon
GTCGTGCTGGGAAATTAAGTGACGAACAACGGATTTTACGCTGCACTCTCTCAATTGGGATTGTTGCATCCCGGTCAAGGCAATCCAAATGTTGACATATCAAGGGTAATCCCACCATTTCTAGGAATCGACATCTTCTTCCATAACTGGCTCGTCTCGATCGGAACAGCTCTGGCGGGAGTCGGTTTTGGGTTTCCCAGCTTTGTGGACATCCTATTCAACGGGTTCATACTGGGAGTCTTACAGCCAACGATTCCGAGCAACGCTCTGTTCTACTCGGCCATCCTGCCCCATGGAGTCATAGAGCTCCCCTCACTCATTCTCGCGGGGTCTGTAGGACTCAAACTCGGTGCCGGAATTTTGAGAGTAAGGTTAAACCCAACTGAGGAGAACCGGCTGGCGCTCTCCAAATGACGCCGCCAAGCGGTTTACATTGTCGTCGGTTTGGCATTGCTCTTTCTGATTACAGGATTTATCGAGGGAGTACTCACCCCCATCATCATGCGAATGTACGGCTGGACTTTCTAGAGAACCAAAGCCCAGCACTCTTGTCTGCGGTCGCGTGGGCAAATATCTGACGGGACGGTTTTTATCCCACGATTCCGTCAAACTGATTTCTCTCATGCGAGGCGCATAGCGGCGACATCAAAGCCGGAGCCTTAAGCCAGGCGGACAAGTGATCGAAACCAATGATTACTTTCGAAAACGTTGGAAAGCGATTCGGTACGCTCAACGCCGTGAGCGATTTCTCATTAGACGTTGGCGACGGTGAGATACTTGGATTGCTCGGTCCGAACGGTGCGGGCAAAACAACACTGATGTTGATGATGGGGACGGTATACAGACCTACCAGCGGTAAGATCAACGTTCAAGGATTCGATGTTCTTGAAAAGCCGAACGATGTTCGCAGAATCATAGGCATAGCTTTCCAGGATCCACGCTTCGACGGAATACTCAACGGATACGACGTGCTGGAATGGCACCTGAGAATGACCACCAACCTTGACAAGACGGAAAGGAAGGAGCGAGTGGAAGGGATTCTGAAGGCTCTCGGGCTGTGGGACGCGCGAGGAAAGAGAACATGGCTCATGAGCGGTGGGATGAAGAAGAAGATTGAGGATGCAAAGATCATCGCTCAGCGACCGAAAGTAGCGGTGTTCGACGAGCCGACCGCCTTCCTGGACGTTCCTAGTAGACTACTTGTCTGGGATATGATTCGCAGCCTGAAGGACGAGGGGTCTACAGTGATAGTTGCAACCAACATGATGGACGAAGCGGAGAGGCTGTCGCAAAGAGTAGCCATAATGAATACCGGGAAGCTCGACGATGTTGGCACTCAGAATGAGTTGAAAGAAACTGTGAAGGGAGGCGAGGTCTTGGAAGTGACCGTTGAAGCGAACGGTGTGAAACTCCAAGATGAAGCACTAACCCAGTTCAAAGAAGTTCATCATGTCAATCAAGTCGACAACAAGATAATGGTCTACCTCAATTTCGGACGGTTAATGCTACCGAAAATCGTCGAAGTACTGACCGGTCAGGGTATCCGAGTCGAGAGCATACATTTGAAGGAGGTCGCGCTGGAGGACGTCTTCCTCAGTTATACTGGACAGCAATTCAAGTAGCAAACGGCTACAGCGGGAGACAGAACGCCAGCTTCCCGCTCTAGATCCTTCCCGCAATTTGGTCTTGCAAATGGCTTGGAGGGATGTGGAGGTCCTATTCAGGACCCCATGGATCATAATATCCAGGGGTCTCGCATTCCTCATTCAACTATTCGTCTTCGCTACGTTGATAACACGACTCGTACAAGTACCGAGCAGCGCGATCCAGAACGCCCCCAACTTCTTCGATTTTTACGCGGTTGGAAGCATCATCTCAATGGTCGCGTCCATCTCGTTCGTGATAGGATACGATATTTTCGAGGAGGCCGAAGAAGGAGTCTTGGACTATCTTTTGACGCTGCCGATTAGCAGGCGGCAGTTCATTGTCGGACGAGCTCTGGGAGGAGCCATCCGAACGATGATTTACGTCACCCCGATGTTCGCGGTGGTAGCGGCAATCGAGGGATTCAACCAGCCCGCGTCTCTCCTCGCGTCGATGGGTTATCTGTTTCTGCTAGCGTTCGGTGTGACGGGATTATCGATAACCACAGCTGTTAGCATAAGGAGCGCCAACAGGTTTGACGTCCTCCTAGCACTCTTAGAGTTGGCTGTGGTGCGCGCGAG
>CAYRXJ010000229.1:0-2193 GCA_964428235.1 uncultured Candidatus Bathyarchaeia archaeon
CACACTCTACGCAAGAAGACAGGATTGGGCACTACATCGATATCACGACGATTCGGATATCTTAGTTCTCGGAGTTTCTCTTGGTCCCATCCTCGTCCAATGATCCATTGTTCTCGGGGTTTCGTGAGAGAAGCCTTTGTCAAGGCTTCCTGAATGTCGCTGATACATCGCGCCGTTGACAGGTCTAGGTTTCTGATCAGCATGCCGAGACCCATCAAGTGAATGTGTGAGTCGGCGAATCCTGGAAAGGCAGTTTGTCCGTTAAGATCAAGGGTTTTCACAGAACCGGTTTGCAGTCTGTTCAGTTCGTGATCCAAGCCGATTTTGTTGACTTTTCCGTCAACGATCAATACTGCCTCCACTCGGCTGGTAATTTCAGGCTTGGTGTAGATTCTACCGTTGGTTATCAGAAGGTCTTGGCTGGTCAATTTCCCTGTTGAACCGGAGCAGCCAGAGGCGCGTTGTTAACGAGTGATGAGATCGTGGACGAGATATGGGACGGATCTTTCAAAGGCGGTCCGCAAGTTTTCCCGACACAGACGTATGCGACCGGGGAAACTTTCGGATCATATTCGAGATTCTTTATTCGCTCGACGTCTTTGGTTGCATCCATCTGGAGGACGTATCTTCTGAATGGGAAGATTTTCCTAGCTTCTTGGACCAGTTTGTCGCTCGCCTTGGTTTTTGTTCCGACGATTGTGATTCCAATGGGGCCATAGAGAAGATACTCGACTGCTAAAGCATATGGTGCCGCCATGATACCGTAGCGTTCGTACTCATTTGCGAACAGTCTCAGCGTTCGCTCGGCTCTCTTCTCATAACTTTCGTTCCCGGTAATCCATGCGAGGCGAAGGAGTGCTGTCGCCATCGTGCTATTCTCATCCATCGGTTTTTCTCTAGATTTCAATTCTCCCAGCTCGTCTCCCCATGTTGGAGCATCAAAGAAACCCCCTCCCGGCTCGTCAGCCAGATCTTTCAACGATAGATTCAGCAGCTTCTCCGCCGTTTCGATGTGTTCCCATTTTCCTGTATACTCGTACGCATCTGCAAGAGCGTGAATCATTGCAGCGTAGTCGACAAGCAACCCCGAGAGCTCCGAGGGACTATTCTTGAGATAGTGTGGAAGGAGTCTGTTATCCTTCGTCGAGTCCAAAATGCGTTTGACGGTTTTCAACGCAATTCTTGTTAGTTCTGGGTTGTCTAATATCGCGCCAGCTAGAAAGTAGGACGATGCGAAGAGTGCATTATAGTTCGTGTAGAAAGTTCGATCAATGCTTGGTGGTACTCGTTTATTTCGATGGCTGATGTCAAGCTTGTAGTACTCTTCGTCTGCATCTTGACTTCCGAAGAAGCCCCCACGCTCTTGGTCCAAGAGTTTCGACTGGACATATCGCAGGATTGCCTCGGCTGTTTGTCTGAAGAACGGATTGCCGGTAACTTGGTAGGCGTTGAGATAAACGGTTAGAAGTCGGGCGTTGTCTTCGGCCATTTTTTCGAAGTGGGGTATCGTCCAGTCGCGGGTCGTTGAGTATCTGAAGAAGCCGTCTTCTACATGGTCGTACATGCCTCCTTTCGCCATGGTTTCGAGTGTTTTGTTAACAATGGTGAGCATCTCTTTTTCTCCATGGTAACGGTATCTGGCCATTGCTAGCTCTAGAGAGTCGGTTTGAGGGAACTTGGGCTCAAACCCGAAGCCTCCGTAGTCAATGTCGAAGTTAACCGCGATTGAGTTAGCGATGTCCTTCGTGATATTCTCCGTCAGAGCCTCGTCGGAAGCTTTGGGGGTTCTAGGCTGTTCGATCTTGCTACGAATTCTTCCCTTGCTCTTTGCGTACATGTCTAGGACAGAGCGTATGACTTCGCGCAGCTGGTCTGGTGGAATGTAGGTTCCGCCAGTGATGATCTTTCCTTCACTATCAAGGAATGCTGTCGTTGGCCAGCCGCCAAGGTTGTATCGCCGGTTAACGTCGGGGCGTTGATCGGTGTCCACACGTATCGGGACGAATTTCTTGTTCAGCAGGTCAATTATCGACGGGTCCGAATAGGTAGTCTTGTCCATAACATGACACCAGTGGCACCACGAACCCGTAATGTCGAGAAGTATGGGCTTACCCTCTTTTCGTGCCTTCTCAAAGCTCTCTTTACTCCAACCAAGCCACTCAATTTCCGCCAAAGTCGAAGTATTTCTTTTTT
>CAYRXJ010000230.1:0-2191 GCA_964428235.1 uncultured Candidatus Bathyarchaeia archaeon
GCTTCCCTTGCGGAGAAGTGACGTGCTAGACATTAGATTCGTACGGGAGAACCCAGGCGTGGTTAGGGAGAACCTCCGCAAGAGAGGCTTGCCCGAGAAGGTTCAGGAGCTAGACCGTCTACTATCCCTAGATTCAAAGTGGAGGGAAAACCTCGCCGAAGCTGACAAGCTCCGACGTGCCAGAAACGAGATCACGCAGAAAATCCCTGAGACTCGGAAGAAAGGCGGCGACACTGGAAGCCTCCTGAAACAAGCAAAGGCCATTCCAGACAAAATCAAAGAGCTCGAGGTAGGCGTAGATCAGTTCAAGGCGCAGACGGAAACGATACTTCTCAACCTTCCAAACATCGTCCACGAATCTGTCCCATTTGGAAAAGACGAAAACGACAATCAGGAATTGAAGAAATGGGGAGACGTACCCAAGTTCAACTTCAAACCGCTGGACCATATCGATATTGGAGAGAAGAACCATCTCATCGATTTAGATAGCGCGGCAAGGGTAGCCGGAGCCCGCTTCTACTACTTACGAGAAGATCTGGTCCGCCTCAACTACGCACTAATCCAGTACGGCCTCGACTTCATCAAGAAGAAGAACTATCAGCTCTACCAGCCGCCGTACTTCCTCCACAAGAACGTCATCGCGGGAGCAGTCGCTCTCAGCGATTTCGAAGACACAATCTACAAGATCGACTCTGAAGACCTCTATCTTCTACCCACCGCCGAGCATGCTCTTCTAGCACTTCACAACGATGGCATTATCGAGCTGGACCAGCTTCCCCTACGCTACGCAGGAATCAGTCCGTGCTTCAGAAAAGAAGCAGGCGCACATGGACGCGACACCAAAGGCATCTTCAGGATTCACCAGTTCGAGAAGGTCGAGCAGTTCATCTTCTCAACACCAGAGGATTCATGGAAGCTTCACGAGGAACTCTTGAGCAATACCGAGCAGTTCTGGCAGAGCCTCAGAATCCCCTACCGAGTCGTCAACGTCTGCACAGGAGACCTCGGAACAGTCGCCGCGAAAAAGTACGACCTAGAGGCGTGGCTTCCGGGACAAGGCAGGTATAGAGAAGTCGTCTCATGCAGCAACTGCACAAGCTACCAAGCCGTCAGATCAAAAGTGCGCTACCGCGAAAAAACCAGCACGCCAACAAAATACGTACACACTCTAAACAGTACTCTGGTCGCGACCGAGCGAGCGCTCGTCGCAATTCTCGAGAACAAACAACGAGCAGATGGAACAATCGAGATACCAGGAGTACTGCAGCACTACATGGGCGGACAAACAAGCATCCCAAGAGCCTAGGAATAGTCGGCAAAGTACTCAGCATCGCTCGCAAACGAACCAGTCCACGCGACGCTTAACCCTCCGGTAGTGAGACGGGACCCTTGGGCTGTTTTGTCCATGCTTAGTATGAATGACTAGGTCCCGTAGCTGGTTTGGAGTTACAATCTGCCAATAGGTGCCACATGGTCAATGATAGAGTTTGAAAACCATGTCTCAAAATACTGAGGCAAAGCCTACACCCGCATTCCTCATCTCTTTCGCCGCAGGAATCTGCAGCTTACTCACAGCATTCCTTACAACTCAGCTTGCGTCACTGCAAATCAGCTTCTTCACCCCAGCCACATCTCTCACTCTCGCTGCAGTTGCGGGAGCGCTAACAGTGATCGGCTCAATACTCATGTACGAGCAAGCATCAACCAGAAAATTCGGTTCACTACTGGTTGTTGGTTTCTCCATCATCTCAATGAACTTCCTCGGCTTGATTCTCGGGCTCATCGGTGGGTTCCTAGGCTTCGCGCAATCCGACCGCCAAGCCTAGACTCGCACCGTCACAAAGACAGTGCCCAAGCCTAGGAAGAACAACCCCGCTTTTAGGGACCTAAAGTCCGCATTCATCCGACCTACAGTTCAACTCCGCGTACTGAACAGTCTGTTCACTTCCTCCGCGAGACTTCGATAAGCATCTCCCGCCCACAATCCGCGCCTGTTATCATGAACCAGTACGGTGAGTCTTCCAATGGACGGCAGGTAGGTAACCTCGACAGTCCCAGCTCCCTTGGAACGGCCAGTGATGTGCCAGTGCATATCTTCTCCCGCAGTCCTGTAGTTTCGAACCAGTCGCCCCATGGGCTTCAACTCAGCATCATGACTGTCCGACCAAGACCCCAGAAATTTCTCCAGTTC
>CAYRXJ010000231.1:0-2190 GCA_964428235.1 uncultured Candidatus Bathyarchaeia archaeon
GGCCGCTTCAGGTTTCAGCCTGTGCGTGTATCCGCGAAAGTCCTCTTGATTCTCCTGGTGACCTCCCTGTTCCTCGTTGATTTGCCCTCGTCTCATGCTCTCAGTCGAGTGGGAGCGATAACATTCAACCCTGGTGAGAGCTTGTTATCCTCGTCTGCCATCGATTCCGCCGGAGGCTATGCCTATTTCGCGACCGGGAACCAAGGCCCGGGAAGCATAATCAAAGTTCGTCTCTCCGATTTCACCGAGGTCGGCAGTCTCAACCTCACAAACTATGGCGAGCACAACTTCGTAGCGATGGTAATTGACCCTGTACACGGGTTTCTTTATCCGTTCTCTCTCTTCGGCGATCTTGTCAGAATACGCCTCTCAGACTTTTCACGCGTCGACGCGATTAGCAGCGGCTACTTCCAGAGACTTTCAATCGACCCGTCTGGCGGGTACATCTACGGTGGATCGGGGGGAACCATTGGTGGACATCTCTCAAAAGTCCGCCTTTCCGATTTCACCCAGGTAGCCACCACGACCCTCAACACTACCGATCACGAGTACTTGAACACGATAAATGTCGACCCTGCAACCGGGTATGGTTATGCCGGGACCTGCTGTAATTCTTCGATAGCTGAGATAGCACAGTTCCGTCTCTCCGACCTCACCAAAGTCAACGAACTCCCACTCCAATCAGGAGAAGATGTCTATAGCTCGTTAATCGACACGGGAGCCGGCTTCGCCTACTACGTCACCGCCGCAAACACAATAGTGAAGGTCCGGCTCTCAGATCTCAGCCGGAACGCCACCCTAACCCCAGGCTACGGAGGACTATCAGGAGGCCTAATCGATCCACCCCACGACTATGCATACTTCGCGGCCACCGGAAACACCGTTCTCAGAATAAGGCTGTCCACCCTGACCGTCGCAGGCGCGCTCATCCTCAACAGCGGAGAAGGACTAGGAACATCAGTATTCGATCCCGCGACAGGGTTCGCGTAACTTGGACAGTACACCTCTCCAGGCATCGTCGTCAAGATACAAACCGCATCAATACCAGCCACCCCATCAAGCCTAACCGCGACAGGCGGAGCAAACAAGATCCTACTATCCTGGACCCCACCCTCCACCAACGCAGGCGCGCCAATCACATCGTACAAGCTCTACCGGGGAACATCTTCAGGAAGCGAAACACCATACCAGACGCTCGGCAATGTCACGTCATACCAAGACAACAACGCCAACGTTTCGATCACGTACTACTACAAGGTCACAGCTAACAACACCGCTGGAGAGAGCGGGTTCTCCAACGAAGCCAACGCCGCAGCAACGCCCGCCCCACAGCCCACACCAAGCCCCCCTCTAGAGCTGTGGGTCCCGATAGTCATCGCCGCTGTCGCCGCAGGGCTAGCCGTTCTGTTTCTCGTGATGCGGAAGCGCAAACCATGCCAAACGGCAAGTAAGACATAACACAAAAAGCGCTAGCTCCTGGATCTTCGCACGAGTTAGCCACTCCCGATCTTCTGGAAGATAAAATCCGCCCATTATCAGCCCTGATCATGATTCTGGGAGGGGGTGAGAACAAACCCACTCGTTTCACATGGATCTCCTGATCTGGTCAATATATTCCTGGATGATTGGGTCCATCACTGCAAAAGTCTCCTCACAATCCCTCGAGTCGAACGAGTTCTGTCGGAGTGATAGCAGGACATCCTAGAAAGTCCTTGACTTCTCTTCGGTAGCTGAGAATTCCTTCATCCAGTGTCGCAAAGAATCCTAGATCCGCCCCCAGAACCCTAATCGCCACATAAGCAGCTCCCAAATGGAGAAGATCAAGAGTTCTAAGCGGCAGATTCCGGGCGGCCTTGAGAGCTGCGCTGAAAACTAGAGGGATTCTCGCGTCTGATCTCGACTTCTTGAAGGAGACCTCCCCGCCAAGGGGGACGTAGCTTGTGTTTCTCATTGCGAGTGCCCTGCGAACGAAAGATCCCGCGGCCTCTGCCGGGGAGGTTTTCTCTTGAAACCTGTCGGAAGATCTTCTGACAACGCTAGCGATTTCAACTAGCGTTAGGCCTGAAACGATTGCTTGGATGTTCCCGGCTTCCGTTGCTTCAATGAGCCTCTTGCAGCCTTCGTGATCCCTCTCCCCCGGAGCAAATCGTGCGAGAAAGACGTTAGTGTCCATGTAGTAGCTTTTCAGCG
>CAYRXJ010000232.1:0-2181 GCA_964428235.1 uncultured Candidatus Bathyarchaeia archaeon
AGTCGCACGCACAACCCGAATTCTTAATCCTTTAGCAGAAATGCGGAGACAAATTAACTGGAGATTTCTTCGCGTATCTTTTATTAGACCGGTTTGGGCGAGGTTGTTTTTGCCGCCGGTCGTTTGACGCGGGCCGCCGTTCCCTCAAAGGTTTGGGGGCGCGAGCTCAGTGGTAGAGCAGCGGACTCGGCCATATGTAGGCTGAGGCTGAAGCTGTTAAAGTCGGACACAGTCCACTGTAGCAACCCGTTGGTCAGAGGTTCGAACCCTCTCGGCGGCGCCAACTAAAGGCAGAATGAACCGTTGTTTCACAGAGGTTTACGGTCAAAATCCAAGATCTTTCTGTCTTCGAGTTTTCGCATCAGCATCATTATGCCGACCAGTGTAACTGAGTCTGCCATAAGTATCGAAATCCACTGTATGGGTACCGCGAATAGCGAAAGTATGACTGAACCCCAGGCTGCCGAAACTAGGGTCATGAAATATGTCATCGACCTCAGAAATTGCAAAATGAGGATTCATTCTGGTGGTTGGCGACGAACCCTCTAGGGGGAGCCAAAGAAGGTTCTGCAGAACTCCCGGAAATCGCGAGTCTTCTTACGCAGGCTTCATCGGCACGGGGCTCGTCGGTGTTTCAGGTCTTTCCCGAATCACCATTATCCCAGTCGCGATAATTGCAATTGCTAGTATTGCCTCGATGACCTCGAGAGTGGCGATTGCGATCGGGGGCATTAGGCTTGAGAATTGGCCTGTTGCTTCCGCGATTGGTGCAGGGAAGTAGAGGAACGATCCAACGATGCTGAATACTGGTGCGCGCCAATTGCGACGTAGAAGCAGGATGAGGCCGATTATGTTTAGCCCAAGGCCGGTGAAAAGCAATCCAAGTGTGGCAATGCCGGTGGTGGAAACTTTTGCTACATTTCTGGTTTCGAGACCCCCAAGCGGGGTCAAGAAGAAAGCGCTGATTGCGTAGATGATGATGAGCGCTACCATGTAGCGTGCTTTTCCGGATAGTTTCAACAAAGAGCTATTCCCAGTCCAGTTAGATTCCCGAGCCTTCTGCGCTCGGACAATCCAAAGCTATGGACTCTATTAAGTTGCTCAAATTCACGAGGCATCCAGTTCTCAAGGGGGCATTGGAGCAGCGGATAAGAGTAGTGCTGAATAGATGACCAGAGACTTGCTTTAAGCGATTCAGTTAAGAAAACGGGGCACATTCATCAAATGCGCGCGGAACCTCTCGGCGGCGCCAACAACTAGGGTATCTTCATAACCGGACAGGAAATAGAATATTCAGATTCTTGAAGAACTTCTGCAATTTGAAGGGCAGAATCCGGGATCCGAGAGTAGCCTGGCTGGCTGCTTGGCGAAGAATGACTTCGAACCTGACTTCCAAGATCGAAGGGCTCTTGAATGCATTCGAGAAAAATGACGGGCAAGGCTTGGACCCCGATCAAACTTTCGACTTGTTCTCGTCGATTGGAGAACTGCGATATTGCGATTGGAGAGCCAGCTTCGTTCCAAAAGAAGAAACGGAAGCTGTGGTCGTGAAGTCTGAGAAGCTCTACCTGCGATTCAGGAACTCCTTGAAACTACGAATAAGGGTCCTGAGGCTGGAAGAAGGAATGGTCAGGCTTATCGAAAAAATAGAGGAAGAGATTGCCGATCCAGATCGCAGGTGGAAGCACATGGCATATGACGATCTAGAGGCATCACTGATGTGGTATCTCGATAAACTTGGATATGCTCTACGTGCCCTTGAGGAAGTCGGCTTTGTCCTTTCAGAAAAACTAAGTCAACGTATATCCAGTGATTATGAAACCGTTAATGCAGTTCTTCCTCGATTGATGGACAAGTTCCGAAGTGAGAACGATTTTCCAGAGTTCATCGAAGGTGCTTTTCCAAAGTTCTTTTGGTGGAGGAGATGGAGTCGCTACACGACATATGAAGCCATATTGAAAGGTGCAATGGATACCAAATCTCGGTAATTCTGTGCGAGTTCGAGGTCGGTTTCAGTGTCTACTCGGAGTACTCTTGAGTATGCCTTTCCAGATATTCTTTCAGAGCTTCTGTAACAAAACCCGTGAAGGTGGGCTCGTGGTCGATGTATTAGTGGGGCGACGTTCTTATGTAACGACTTTAGGATCAGACTGCTTGTTCGGTATTCTTCTCCCTCGCCAG
>CAYRXJ010000233.1:0-2169 GCA_964428235.1 uncultured Candidatus Bathyarchaeia archaeon
GTATCCGTGAGAGAGCTGATCGGCCCAGTGTTGTAGAGGAAAGTCTCCGGGTTCCCGATCTTCGTCTTGAACCTGAACTGGAAAGTAATGTTCTCTATTCCGTCGCCGTCATTGTCGATCATTATCTCGTAGAGTACGTCGTCTCCGAACGTGTTGAAGTTGGGCCCGCCCGCGGGTTCTTCCAATGGAAGATAGTTCGCCACGATCGTGACAGTGTCAGGCTTGTCAGGGCTGACGAAGGCGTAGAGGTCTGTATTGTCAGCCACAGGATCCTTCGATATTTTAGGAGCTTCTCTGTGGGATGTCAATTTTCTAGTTCCCCGCGTTTACCTTCTCGGCTATCGCGGCTGCCAATCCCGAGTCTCGGGTCTTGACGATAGTCTGCCCGTTCATCACGGTGACCTGGTCGCCCGTTACCGTGGCCACGATGGGTTCAGAACTGTTGTTTGCCGCTGGGGCCTTCGTTGATTGTTCCACGGGGAGTGGAAGCTTTCCCATCAGAGCGGCCCCTCCGACCGCTACCGCGGTTACTCCCGCACTGTACTTGAGAAATTTTCTCCGGGACATCTTATCCTGGTTATCTTCTGATTCTCGGCTTGCCGCGTCGTTTTCTTGGTTCAAGAAATTTCAAGCGCTGATTTCCAAAAAATGCTTTTAACGATTTTCCCAAATCTCACCGGTTTTACTCCCAGATCCAGATCATATCGAAAGATAGACACAACGGCGTGGCGGTCCCTTGTTAGTTAGTATGCGATGGGTAACTTATCCTGATAAATACGGCAAGAGTTGGTTTCAACTGGTGAATGAAAAAGATAGAAACGGACGACCTTCCTGCAGCGTGCGACCTTTCAGCCCTCGACTCGAGCCGAAAGAGAAGGCATGAAACGCTACTCAGCGAGGTCTTCTCCGGCATTCAATCTTCGCGAGAACTGAGAAACGGCTACGAGTTCACTCTGCCGGGCGAGGACACTTGGTATCTCAAGCTCGCCGAATGGGTAATCCTCGAAAGAATATGCTGTTCATTCTTGACCTTCGAACAGGGGTTCAGTGTTAGTGGAAATGTTTGGTTTCGACTAACCGGGAACGATAGCGCGAAACAATTTCTCAAGACCTACTTGGAGCCCGTAGCTCGTGAGAAGCATATTACGATAATCTCAGATGGATCTTAATCGCCAAGATCATGATTCGCTAAAGCCGGACAGTGACGGTAAAAGATTTTTATCGAGTAGGTGGCGCATTCTGCTACAGAATTTCGATGACTAGAGAGATTTCCGTACCCATTACAGTAAACAATCGACATGTCCATCTGTCCGCCGAAGATGCCAAGAAGCTGTTCGGTGACACTCACCAGTTCGCATTACACTCTTCCCCCGACAAGCACCTCTGGCCCGGACACACCCTCTTGAAAGACCAGGTCACGATTTCGGGCCCGTCCGGACGGTCCATCTCGGAGGTCAGCCTGCTCGGACCTATGAGCAACAGGACTTCGATAGAAATGTCAACGACTGACGCGTACCGGCTCGGATTGGCAACACACGATATCAAGAGTAAGAAGTTCAGCCCGGGCGTAACAATAACGGGACCCAAGGGTAAGGTCTTCCTGGCCATTGAGAAGCCTGTCAATGGTCGATGGTTGCTCGTTGACAAGATGCGGTCGGAGAAGATGGGTTTGAAGGATGGAATGCTAGTGGATGTTCGTGTTGGCGCTGATTCTGACTGGGCGACCACATTCCACAAGGTCCAGGTGATTATCGAGGGAGAGGATCGTTGGGCGTTGTATCTTGACCCGGACGCTGCGAGCGCGGCCTCGGCCAAGCCGGGCGATCATGCCTTGGCACTTCTTCCGTAGGAAAGAAAGAACGTCTCGTCTCAATTTCCCGGAACTTGGTGTCCGGACCTGACAGAGAACAGGTGCCACTCTCCTTCGACTCCCTTCAAAGAATGCGTCCCGGCATCATCAAACTGTATTCCCGAGCCAGATACCAAGTCCTTGACCGTACTCGATACAAGGACCCTGTCTGGGTTGGCTATTCGAGCAACACGCGAGGCTATGTGGACAGCGACACCCGCGATATCGTCCCCGACTATTTCGCATTCGCCAGTGTGCAGCCCGGCCCTTACCGAGAGGCCGAGGTTCCTTACCGAGGCGACTATTTCTTGGGCGCATCT
>CAYRXJ010000234.1:0-2160 GCA_964428235.1 uncultured Candidatus Bathyarchaeia archaeon
CAGCAGCCATCGAAGTTTGCGTTGCTTGTCCATTCAGACTTTGATTCAGGTCAGCGACTACAAGGGGTGGGTAGAAATTAGTGCAGACGCTGACTTTTTCTCGGACCTTTGCCAGCGTGAAACCGTAAAACTTTCTGAGATCTGCTTGGAGCTTGATGTCATCGATTCGGTAGACTAGATGCTCTTCTTTGGAAATGCGGTGCCATTCTTTCGTCGAAACCAAGTCATCTCCTTGCGCGAGAAATCCCATTGCCTCCATGATCTCGTCATATAGAGGGCTGTACACCCTCTGTTTCGTGTCCTCAGACTGTTGACGCTTTAACAGGTAGTTCTGTGCGGCAATCGAGGAACCATATGCAAGAACTGATCCGATGACGACTCCGACCAAAGTCTCTTCGAGTGTCATGTGGTGGATCTGGTAAGCAAGGTTTGGCAACCCGAAGATAAGGCCAATCGGTCCCTTACACAGTCTGACGGCTTAATCGGCTCTTTGAATTGAGAGGAAACAGGTCCTCAAAGAGCAGCAAAGTATCGTGTGCATCCCCTCGCGAGTACAGTTTGAAGCCTTCCGGATCGTTCTTCCACAGATCATAGATCCTTTCGCCCTTGCTTTCCCGGTTCGGACTTTGGGCCAGCTTTCGAGTCTTCATCAGAGGAAGATGACTGAAGCGCGAATGCTCTACTACCCTGTCCAATGATTGAGCTCTGGGAGGAAGGCCCTCGCAGGAACCGAGTTCGAACCGGACTGGATCCTTCAGGTCCAAAATGAAAGCCCGAGTTATCCCGTTTTCGATTCCCCAAAGCGGTCTGGGGACCTTTCTCATCTTCATGCTGAGAAGCGGGTAATCGTAATGAGTCAGGTAGTAGCCTACAAGAATGAGAGGTCGAAGCTGAAGAAAAATACTATCAAGTTCCTCAAATAATCGGACCTCGGCAATCTCAGACTCCTCGGTAGCAACGAGCGTCTCACCTTTGACGCTGGAGCCTTCCCGCCAAGCCAATGAAACTCCTAGTACGGGTTCTCCTGATAGAAAATCGCCTGAAAGAACCTTGGTTTCTAGATCGATTGAAACGATACGGTTTGGGTTTGCTGCTCTGACGTGTTCGACCACTGCAACCGCCAAAGAGGCGTAGCTCATGCTCTCAACTATGTCTCAACTGTGGAAAAAACCCCATTCTCGTTCGGACTGCTGGGACCGTTCGGATAACCCGAACGATGGCAACCCATTATACGGTGCATCGAGGTTCTGACATTGACTCAGGGTTGGCTCGGTTCAGGCGAGGGCGTTACAGAGACTACTACTTCATGGTCCTGAAACACCTGGCAACTCTGAACCCGATCGTTCGAGTCAAAGACTTGCGATCCAAGTACCGGATTCCCCCCGCATCACTGTCAGAGGTCCTAAGGGAGTTGAAGAACGACGGGCTTGTTGAAACCCATCGCTCCTTTCCGGATCGAATGGTTGTGAAGATAACTGAGAAGGGAAAACAGGAATATCACCGTTCAATCTCCAAGGCTCCAACATTCAGACTCACTTCTGCTGTCGAGGGATACTTGAAACTCAGAGGCCTAAGCCACGATTCCCTCTTTCCTATCCAGCGCAAGTTCGTGGAAAGAGGTCTGCTTTACAGTCACGCAAACGCGGCAATATTTGGATATCCGGGGACTGGTAAAACGCTTGTTGCGGAGATGGCCATGGCTAACGAACTCGCTGATGGAGGGAATGTGCTGTACTGCACTCCCTATAGGGCGCTCGACTGGCAGAAGTATCAGGAATTTCAATCAACCTTCCGAGGCATGAAAAAAAGCGTAGTCATTAGCGATGGCGACAATCCTCTATGGAATGAACGCCTGAATGAAGCTGATGTGGTAGTCGCGACCTTCGAACGGGTTCAAGCAGCCCTGAGAAGGAATGAATCTTGGCTTGATCGAATCACCCTGGCATGCGTCGACGAACTCACTCTCCTTGGCGAAAAGGTAAGAGGAGGAACCCTTGATGTTGTACTGTCGAGCCTCAAAGGCAAGCGTGAACGGAGATTGATCACTCTCTCATCTTTGGTGGGAAACTCGCTTGAAATATCTGACTGGCTAGGAGCGGAGCCGATAATCGAGGTTACAACAAGTCAAGATGTAAAAGAACCCCGTACCACACAGGCAAA
>CAYRXJ010000235.1:0-2159 GCA_964428235.1 uncultured Candidatus Bathyarchaeia archaeon
GGGTCTGTTGTCTATTGGATTCCTGTATGTCGCTTCAGTCGGGCTAATTTCCCGTGGTAGGGGGGGCGGTTGGAGGAGGCCTAGTAAAGGCTCGGAGGGAAGAGGTACTATTGGCTGGAGGGGTTGCGATGAATAAACGACTCCGAGAAATGATCCAGCTCGTTGCGGATGATCACAAAGCGTCCTTTCATCCGGTCCCGTTTGAGTTCTCAGGAGATTGCGGAGCCCAGATTGCATGTTCCGGAAGACTTGCTTTCGAATCGGGCTCGATAATTCCTGTATCAGAAAGCTTTGTCAATCCGCGCTGGCGATTGGATGATATCGATGTGCCATGGATTCCTCGACCCTAAATCTAATCCCGCTATATAGAGGAGCAGAGGCCGATCTATTTCTTTCACAACTTCCCCCCTGGAAGGTCGTCGTAAAGAAAAGGGTCAGGAAAGCCTACCGGCAGAATGAGCTAGATGCAGACATAAGGAAAGAACGAACTACGCGGGAATCATCTGCGATCAGAGATGCAAAGCTCGCCGGAGCGAGAACTCCTAGCGTGTTAGGAATTGACATTGAGAGGTCCTCCATAATCATGACATTCGTCGAGGGAACTCTCGCACGAGACATCCTCGAGTCAATGGATAGTACTCATAGGCTGACCTTGCTCGAAGACCTGGGCCGCCAACTTGGGCATCTTCACAGTGCCGGAATAATTCACGGTGATCTGACGACATCGAACATCATCTTGTCCCCAGATGGAAAAGCATTCGTTGTCGACTTTGGAATGGCGACTAGATCGACTGAGAGAGAAGATTTTGGATCTGACCTTCATTTGCTCCAACGATCCTTGATCGCGACTCATGGGCTCAACGGCGCAAGCTCAATGAAAAGAGTGGCTGCTGGATACCGGGAGACCATGGAAAAGAGAGTTGCCGAGCAAAGCATTCGGAAGGCGGCCGAAATCTCGAGGAGAGGTAGGTACTTCGCCATCCGGTAGACCGACCTTATGGTTTATGACTCAAAATCTACACAAATACCGAGAGGTACAAAGGATTCTCAGTCCGTCCGATCTGGACTTGAGAATGCTCGACCGAGCCAAGACTGAGATACAAAGCGCTGATTTGAAAAACATAGCCGTTTACGCAGCCAAGGAAGCAGCAGAGAAATATCGGCGCACGATTATCGTAGAAGATTCAGGACTTTTCATCGAAGCTTTGAGAGGATTCCCCGGTCCGTTCTCGTCCTACGTCTTCGCAACGATTGGTTCTAAGGGCCTCTTGAACATCATGAGATGGAAAACCGATCGAAGAGCATTTTTCCAAGCTTCGGTCGCGATCGCCTCTCCAGAAGCGTCAAGTGCAGTTTTTTCTGGCAGGGTGTACGGGACCATTGCGAGAGGCCCTAAAGGGAAGACAGGATTTGGGTTTGACCCGATCTTCGTGCCCATTAGGACCCGAACGACGTTCGCTCAGGGAGGGGAGGCGTTCAAAAACAAGCACTCTCACCGAGCTATCGCGTTCAGAAAACTAGCGAATTGGATTAGACACGCATAGAAAGACAACTGTTACTTGTTTCGTTATTGGCGGAGCCCTAAAATAACGCGTTAAGCCGGGTTCCTTGAATATGTTCCGCATTGTGACCGTAGAAGACATCGTGCGTATTCCTCCACAAAAGTTCGGCCAACCCATTGATGAAGTTGCACGAGAACAAATCAAACTGAAGTACGAGAATTATGTCGACGAGGAACTCGGCTATGTCATTCTGGTTACTGATGTGGATGTAGAGACGACCGGAAAGATCCTCCCCGGGGACGGTTCAACTCATCACAAGGCGATCTTCAACCTACTCACCTTCTTCCCTGAACTCCACGAAGTTGTCGAAGGCGAGATTGTTGAGGTAACGGACTTCGGCGCTTTTGTTAGAATTGGTCCTGAGGACGCTCTCTTGCACGTGTCGCAGATCATGGACGACTTCATCACTTACGATGAAAAACACGGGGTTCTTGCCGGCCGCGAGAGTCATCGGAATCTAGGAAAAGGGAACATGGTCAGAGGACGTATCATTGCCGTGAGCTTTCCCAGAGGCGGCTCAGGCGGAAAAATTGGGATCACCCTTCGCCAGCCGTTTCTCGGCCGACGTTTGATCTGGCTGGCGGACGGCCCGGCGGA
>CAYRXJ010000236.1:0-2153 GCA_964428235.1 uncultured Candidatus Bathyarchaeia archaeon
GGAAGGTCAAACAAGTAAAAGAATGTTCCTTTTTTTCGGCTTTAAACTACTATTTCTAAGGAGGATACGACGAAGACCTTGAGTGAGTGAAGAGCGAAAGGTCACCACTGAAACATTGCATTTGGATCATGGTAACATTTGGTTCCGCGAAGCAGTCGAATTCGACTCTTCCCAAATGATGAGCGAAATATCCGTGACAAGGACAAATGACAGATATCGTTATCGACGCTGCAAGAATTTCTCACCTTACACACAATTTTTAATACGAACATCAAGTGATTTCGAGGACGAAGCCCTCAAAATGAAGTCTGGCAAGAATTCTAACTTTCACGAAAAACTATCCGCTCCGTTGTCACCGTCCGACATCAAACACTCTCCCCGCGGCGATGCCTTCAAACATCCTGTCCAGCATTTTGATGTGGCCAAGGTGCATACGGTAAGCGAAGCGCTGGACGCGTTCAATTCGACATCGTTTCAGAGCAGACTCCTAGGCAAGTGTTACAAGATCTGGCTCAACATGCTAAATGACCCAGATCGGCCGATTATTTTCTTTGGTCTATCGGGAGCAATGATCGCGGGTGGCATGAGGCGACTTCTTCGCGATTTAATCGCGTTTCACGCAATCGACGTTCTCGTATCTACAGGTGCAAATTTGAGCCACGACCTCTACGAGTCTCTTGGAGGGCGCCACTACATAGCCAAGCATCACATCGATGACCCGACTCTCAGAGAAATGAGAATTGACCGGGTTTACGACACTTACGCGGACGATGTCAAGTTCACTGAAGCGGATCAATTCGTGGAGAAATTCTCGGACAGTCTTGAACCCCGGGGCTACTCGAGCCGTGAGTTCTTCCAGCTCATGGGACAACAAATCAACGACGAATACGGCATCCTAGCGACCGCGGCAAGGGAACACTTACCGGTCTTTTGCCCGGCGTTGGCAGACAGTTCGATCGGCATGGCGCTGACTGTTTACAGGAACGAGAGACTCAAACGAAAAGCTCAGCCAATGGTGTACGATCCTATGCTCGACAACCTGGAGATCATGAACCTCAAGAGAAGGTGGCAGAAGTCAGGCGTCATCTTCATTGGAGGCGGGACGCCTAAGAATTACATTCAGCAAGTTGTCCCGATGGCCGAGATCGCTGGCGATGTGGTTCCACCCCACAGTTACGCCATTCAAGTGACAACTGACGATCCGAAGTGGGGAGGTCTTTCTGGTTGCGAGCTTCCTGAGAGTCAGTCTTGGGGGAAGCTTGACCCGAAGGGTGAACAGTGTACTGTGCACGTTGACGCAACAATCGGGCTACCTCTGCTCTTTACAGGGGTCATGGAACACTATGAAGAGTGGAAGGGTAGAGGAAAGCTGAACCATACTTGGGACGAGTCTTTGCAGGCGTCTCAAATTCGGAAGACGAGTAAAGTCTCGGCCTAGTGCTCTCTTGTTCCCTTGATGTATTCTTCGACCCACTGAGAAGCCTGACTGTCAGGTATCTTCACCGGTGGGTACTTGAAACAGTAGGATGAGATGCTTGTCAGAGCTCCGCCAATTCCTCGATCCAATCCGATTTTCACAGCGCGAACAACGTCCGCGACTACTCCAGCGCTATTTGGCGAATCTTCGACTGATAGCTTGAGGTCGATCTGGAGAGGGATGTTTCCCCATTTTCGGCCTTTCAGGTAGATGTAGCAGATTTTCTTGTTGTTAAGAGAGGGAACGTAATCTGACGGACCAATACGAGTTGGAACATCGTACGGAATGAGACTAGCAACTGCAGTCGTCTTGCTGATCCGTTTTGAATGAAGTCTCTCTTCGACTGTCATGTTGAGAAAGTCTGTGTCGCCTCCGAGGTTTAGCTGGTAGCTTTCGTCGACTCTGACTCCCCGTTTGAGAAACAGATCGACGAGTGCCCGGTGGACGATAGTCGCCCCGACCTGACTCTTGATGTCGTCACCTGCAATCGGTAGTTTTTGGTCTTCAAACTTCTTTGCCCATCCGTCGTTAGACGCGATGAATTCTGGGATGCAGTTTACGAAGCCGCAGCCTGCGTCCAGTGCCTGTTGGGCATAGTATCTGGCGCCTTTTTCGCTTCCAACGGGGAGATAATTGATCAGAATCTCGGCTCCCGCGTCTTTGAGTTCGGCAGCCA
>CAYRXJ010000237.1:0-2141 GCA_964428235.1 uncultured Candidatus Bathyarchaeia archaeon
GGTTAGTATTGTCACTCTAAACTGAAGAAGAGAGACTAGCAAATACTTAACCTCGCCTACGACAGTAGGACTGGACAAAACATCTCAACCACAGAAGCTTACGCGCCGAAAAGTTTCCGAAAGATCCTCCAATCTAAGGTGCAGTTACAACAAATCGTTGTCGCATAACGGTATTTTGACGCTCATCGAGCCCGTAACCGATCCAACTTAATGCACGAAATTGGATTTTTCTCGGATATTTGTCGGATATTTCTCGGATTTTTTATGGGTATTTTATGGAGCTTTACGCGGACACTCTTATTATATTTCCTGAGCATAATAGGCAGGTCAGACCTAGATCATAGGATTCCGTAGCGCCACCAAGTGTCTGAGTTGTTCTGTAGCAGCTTGGGACCTTACGAGAGAAGACGCGTGGACCTTTTGATGGACGGTCGAACAAGAATGGAAAAAGAGAGTTGAGCGAAAATAATGATGCCGGTTCTTGGTCCGAGTTCTTGTCAAGGGTCCGACAGTATACGGACATGATGCTTGAACGACTGAGAACGGTCTCAATTGGGAAAGACTCGGACGATAGAGACGCGAGAAGCCTCAACAGCCTAATCCTGAAGTCACTGAGGATTTGGCAGAGCTCCCTTGCAAGGGACAGACAAGACCCAGGATACCAGAACCCGCAGCGCCCAACCGAAAAGAGAGAGATCAAGAGATAGAGCAAACTTGGAAGCATCTGACCCGAACAAACTACGGGACGTTGAGATCAAACGGCTTGCAGAACTGGCGGAGCTGGCTTACAGGAATGCGATGGACGCTGAGTTGAAGATGAAGACGCGGGAGAACTGGTATCAGAAGTACACGAATGCGGTGCTCGCGTTGAACCAGTTATTGAAGGATCTACAGTACAAAGACTACGAGGACCGGTTGAGAGCCCTGGAGAAATCAGGGGTCCGAATGCGGAGGACCGTGTTGATCCCGGCAGAATTTGATCGGGAGAAGAAGAGCTGATGGGACGTTCTCCATTTTCTCTGATTGATCGATTGTACGAGAAAGAGGCTAGAGCGAGACAGGCGGAAGAAAACAGGGAGAAGCCACTGGTGACAGGTGATGTTCTAGGGTTCTTCGAACAGGTGACCGGTTTTGATCCGGCGTGGTATCAGAAGATCCTACTTCTAGACCAGAACCAGTTTATCGTTGCGCGCTGGTCCCGGCAGAGTGGTAAGTCTCTAGCTCTCTCTGTGCTTTGCCTGTACTTCGCGTTATCAAATTCAGCCAGAAGAATCGCGATCCTCGCACCGAGTCTCCGGCAGGGACGGTTGATGATTCGACGAATCACCGGATTTCTTCCGACGTTGGAGGGTAATGTGTCGTTGGGACGCGCGTTGAAGACCCGGCTGGAGTTTACAAATGGATCTTGGATCGAGGCCTTCCCGAACCCTCCTGAAACGATACGGGGTCTTACTCTGCATCTGATCTTGATTGATGAGATGAACTACATTGAGGCTGACAGGGACCTCTACGATGCGGTAGTCTACTCTCTCGCTTCGACTAATGGTCGTCTGATCGCGACTAGTACTCCTGGGACGCGTGATAGTCTGTTCTTTGAAATGTGCACTAACGATGAGGAGTACGGGGATTTTTCACGGCATCACATCAGCTTTCACGATGCTCTAGAACCTAAGGGTCCGCTGAAGAAAGAGATCCTGGAAAAACTGGAGAGGCAGATGCGAGAGGACCCGTCAAGGTGGGACCGGGAGATGCTCGCGGAGTTCAGTTCGGATGAAGAGGCTTGGCTTAGTCATCGGTTAATCGAGAGCTGTGTCGACGAGACTTTGGAGTACATTCCGGATCTGAATCGTCCGAAGGTTGAGGGGAAAGAAAGTTGAATCTTGATCCCAGGAAAATTGTGAAATCTGATCTGAAGGATTTCTATGTGGGGGTGGATCTCGGCCAGAACCCACGAAAGCGATTCGTGGTCCACGTGGGGCGTAACGCGCCCGTCCTTGGCGACGTCGATGATGGGGCCGCCGGCGAACAATGTGTGCGGCCCCGGCGTGTCGTCGTGCGCGACGGCAGGGTGCGCGCCTGAGCCTCGGCCCGCGTGGCCGAGCCCCCAGCCGAACGCGCCGCACGCGATAGCCGTCACGACT
>CAYRXJ010000238.1:0-2117 GCA_964428235.1 uncultured Candidatus Bathyarchaeia archaeon
ATGATCCAAATCTCATGAAGTGAAGAGTCCCTTTTCGCTCTTGATACACAACTTCAGCCTCGGCGATTGCCGTCTCGTCTCGGGGACACCAGTTTACAGGGTGTTCCCCACGGTAGAGATGGCCAGATTCAAAGAGCTGAAGGAATGACAGCTGAGTTAGTTTGTAATAGGATGGATCCATCGTCTTGTACTCTAGGGCCCAATCTGAGGAAATTCCAAGCAAGTTCATCGATTGCTTCATCTTCGCGATGTACTCTGCTGTGAGCTTCCTACACATCTCTACAAACTGCTCTGGTGGCAGATCGTTCTTTCTAACCTTGAACATCTGTTCAACTCGGACTTCGGTTGGGAGACCATGGCAGTCCCATCCTTGGGGAAAATGTACGTTGAATCCTTTCATCCGTTTGTAGCGAGCTACAAAGTCGATGTAGGACCAGTTTAACGCATTCCCTACATGAAAGTCCCCACTCGGATAAGGGGGAGGAGTGTCTATGCTGAAAGTTGGCCTGGTTTTGTCGTGGGGGTCAAATCGGTAGAGGTCTTGTTCTCGCCAATACTCTCGCCATTTGGCCTCTTCGATCTTCGGCTCGTAGCTCTTGCCAAGAGTGTAGTCAGAACTGGAGCTTGTCTTGGCAGGACTGGAATCTTTGGAACTCTCGCTTTCTGAGGGGCTCAACTTAGGATCTATCGAACTTTACGGTGATGCAAGCTCCTCACTGAACAAAATGTGGTGGAGCTTCAGGTGTCATATAAGGTGTTGGACGGAAGTGATTTGCGACCCTCTTGATGAGCCAAACAATTGCAACGATGAGAGATAGAGTTCCGATGGCTAAGAGTCCAATCAATACGATTAGGTTGACGAACAGAGAGACGGGACCGGCTAATGGGGGGAATCCAAGTGTCAACACTTCGACGTAAAAGTCGAAGAACCAGTGTAGGAGGATCGCGCCGTAGGCTCCGTAGGCTAAGTAGCTGACCCCTAGGGCTAATCCTGAGATGGCAGCGGTCACGGCCTTTCCAGCCGCCCAGTTCGTTCCTCCTCCTGATTCTATGTGGGCGAGCCCAAACAGAATTGACGAGAAAAATATGAAAATCCACTCAGCCCAATGTACACTACGCCAGCCGTCTCTCGAGAATGTTCCGAGTCCTGCTTTTGACTTCGCATGCTCTGGGGATAGGATTGATGCACCGACCAATGAGACAAGAGTCGAAATTGAGATGCCTTGCTCAGCAGTAGTGTATTTCCAAATTGTTCTTATTAGGACCACAACTGAAAGAGGCGTAAGGATTCTGAATGCGAGTTCTTCTGAAATCGGCGCGTAGGCTAATCCAGCAAACAATTCTGCCTGACTTGGACACTGAGCATTGATCTTTGGGTCACACAAGGATCCCGATGGTACGCCAGTAGCATTCAGGAGGATGGTGATAATGACGACGACGATCAGTAGTGCGGATGAGAGTAGAGGCATTACCACTAGCCAGTTAGAGTCGCTAGTGACTCGCCCTGCAAGAGTCAGCTTTCTTAGAGATTGCAGGAAACCGGATCGCGATCGTAGGCCTGCGAGAAAGCATGCCGTGAAGACAATGATGCAGAACCACGATAAGGCTAGCAGATTGACAGAAAGTGGGATCCTTGTGAAACTTGCGTAAATGTAGAATACTCCCAGCGGAGGGCTTCGGTTGATATTGAAGAGGTCGCTTGCCAGACTTGTGGCGGTAACAAGGAAGATTGCCGTTCCCATTATGAGAACGTAAGTGCTGATCGAGAAGAGTACAGCGACTATCGTCATCCATCCAATAATTGCTCGAGCGGACGGACTCATGCGCTAGGTGAATCTAGCAGACTGGTATTTTGCCTTCTGTCAAACGTTTCGTGAAATCGTTGATGTTATTGAGGTCCGACTTTGCAATTTCAGAGGCGGCCTTGGAGACTTGTTTGAGCTCCACCCCTTTATCGAGGATTAGCTCAACCCCAGCCACTTTTGGTTCGTTGATTGGTCTACCAATCTGGCTGAGAAGCCACACATAAACCTCGTTGACTCCTGAAACCTTTTGCTGGATATGCTGGGCGATTTCGTAAGTTAGAAGGTTGTAGATCTTTCCGACGTGGCTGACAG
>CAYRXJ010000239.1:0-2097 GCA_964428235.1 uncultured Candidatus Bathyarchaeia archaeon
GTGCCCGACACGATCAACATGGGAATCGTCACGATCCTCGCCAACACATCATCTGGTCAAGACTACGTCCGTCCCTTCTTCGATCAGTTGTCCGACACCCAAGTCCTCGAAGCGTTGCGCGTGATGGAAAAGAACGGCGAAGTTGCCCTTGAAGGCGACAACGTTCGCGTCATCCGGTTGAGCGAGACCCCCAGGGCAGATTTGAGAGTTCCTTCTCCATGAGTTTCCTTCAAGACGCTGCGAGCCTGGCGACCATAGTGGGCGCCGGGGCGGGCATAGTTGGAGTTGCAGTGGGAATTCTCTATCAAAGAAGGACCTACCAGACCAGGATCACGAGGCAACTGAAACAAAAGGCGCTCGACCTGGAAAAGGACCTGATAGTTAGGCGTGAATTCTTTGTCCGCGTCCCAAAGGACCAAATTATTCCCACCGTTGAAAAACAACTTGGACCCGAGTGGACCCCCGAGGGGGACAATACGGAATCGGCGGCTGGCTTCCGGCCCTCGGAAATCTCCGCTCTGAAAAAATCTTACCCCAAACTGTGGACCAAAATTAGTTCGCTTCACGAGTCTGGGAACGAATCCAAGTTTGACCTTACGGTTGACCGGTCTATCATGACGTACTACCGTAACTTGCGAAACACAACTCCAGGCGAATTGAGGGTAAGGGTCGAGGGAGAAGACTCCTTTGGAGGGACAAGGTGCTTGGCAGAGTGTCGCCCCGTCCTGTACAAACGAATAATCGTTCCGGAATTCGGAGGCTTAGATGGAGACTTGATGCTTCAGGCTCAGGCTGCAAAAATTGAATGCCGAACATTTCTTGAGGATCTCATAGTCAAGATCGGTGGCAGGAAGGACTCCCGAAGTATGATCAACCTGGCATGAGCGTTGGAAAACAGCGGGCTTGAGTATCCCAGACATAGCGGGAAGACGAAAGCCCTCTTCTCTGCGTAGCCTGAATTCTCGAACTCAGTCTGGGAATCTGCTTAAAGTAGCGAAGGCTATCGGTGATCTCCCCTTGGAAACCAAGTCTGCTTTGGAGCAGATTGATGCGATAGTCAAGAAGTACGCCGACTGGCGTGGTGAGAGATTGTCGCAGTTGCGTGTCTTGGTCAGGAAGGCTGATCCCGGCGTGGTCGAGGAGGTGAAGTGGAAGAAACCCAGCAACCCAATGGGTGTCCCAGTCTGGTCTCATGACGGGATAGTTTGCATCGGAGAGGCTCTCAAGAACAGGGTGAGATTGACATTTCCAAAAGGCGCAATGGTAAAGGATCCGAAGAAACTCTTCAACACACGCCTAGACAGCAAATCAGTCCGGGCTATCGACTTCCACGAAAACGACACCACAGACGAGCAAGCGTTGAAGCAGCTTGTTCTCGAAGCTGTCAGGCTGAACTTGTCGAAGGCAAAATGATCGAGAAAAGTCTCAGATTTTTCGCTAACGATTCCTATTTTGACAGTGGGTTTTGGAGTTTGAACTTGGAGACTAGTTCCGGGATCCATTCTGGATGATTGGTCAAACCGTACTTCCGGTCGAGAGCGTCTTCTCGGGCTTTTGTGGATCCTTTCGTTTGTAAGATGCTGGATAGCTCGTTAAAGTAGCCGTCAAACCCGGGCGGCGAAATCAACTCTAGCGTACGCGCATTCCTTTGGCCTGGATTCCAGAAGGTATGAGGAACATTACGGGGTTTGAAAACGTAAGACCCAGCTGGAGCCTTCACTATCTGGTCACCAATCCGCGCGCCGATCTCGCCTTCGATAACAAACGTGACCTCGTCCTCTCTGGAGTGCGTGTGCGGAACCACGAGAGATCCCGGAGTGATCGTAAGCTCTAACGCTGAAAATGCGCCACCACTATCCTCGCTTGCGACCCTAGACAACGCTCCAACCCTAGCACCCAGCCAGACATTGCTCCCCTCATCCGATCTTACTAGTACCCGCTTCCGATGCGACTGCAACCCTGACAACACACCCTGAAATCAGATCTTAGAGGCAACTCTGGCTAAAACTTTGACGGATAGGGATCTCTACTAGTACCCCAAGTGTACTGGTGAGATTTCTAGCCGATGGTCTACTAGTTTCTGGAAGTCTCCCCGGA
>CAYRXJ010000240.1:0-2086 GCA_964428235.1 uncultured Candidatus Bathyarchaeia archaeon
AGTATGCGTTTGTAGCCTATTGTCAGAGTCCTAGCGTAAAAGGGTCCATGGACGTTCATCTCCATTACGTCAGGGCCTCTCTTCTCATGTGGGCCGAACTTTTCAAACGACAAGCATTCGTCAAGGTAGTGTCTGAGCCTGTTCAGATCTGGATCCACGAAGACTCGCTCCGGTACTGGTGGTTTCTTTGACTCTTGGAGCAGGTCGTTCAATGCTTCTCTGGCCGCTTCATGATTCTTCCATGCTTCTTCGACATAGGCGGGATAGAGGCCGTTCGCTTCCATTCTGGACTTGAAAGAGCCGTCCTTGTCTTCAGTGTATTGTTTGAGAAGGTATGCTTTGATATTGAGCTGGTTGGATTTGTCGAAGCCGTAGAGAAATCGGCGGGCAGTGCTCTCCATGTCTGTCCTGTAGGCATGGTTGAGCGAGTCGCCGAAAGAGCCACTTGCTAGAAGAAAGCTCACCATCGAATAGTCCCCAGCGACCAAAGCGCTGGAGATCATGTGAGCATAATCAGGCTCGTAGGGTATCTCACTCATCAACAATCCCTTCCACGTCGCTTTGCGAGTGTGCCTGTTGATGGCTCCAATCTCCTCTAGCCACTTTTCGGCGAACGCCACTTCGCGCTGGTCGACCTTTGAGATGAATTCTAGCTGGGAGAGTTTGAGACCGTACTTTGACATGAGAAGGACGAGATCGAAAGGCGTCTCGCTCTCGAGGGCCTTCCGGACAGGTATCGGCTCTATCGGCTTCGGGAGACGTGTATCGGTCAGGATGACTGCGCGTCCCGGCTTGAACCGGCCGACTCGTCCCATCATCTGGAGTATCGTTTTGTTGTCGATGCTCGTGTAGTGGAGGGTTTTCTGCCCGAGCGTGTCTTTGCTGTCGATAACGTCGTCGAAGATGAGAACGTTGTCGACGTAGATGTTGACCGAGGACGCGATGACGTTTGTCGCGAATATCCTAAGGGTCTTGTCCGTCTCGGCAAGGCGTTGTATCTTGTTAACTTCGGAGCCTGCGAGACCACCGTGGATGAAGACTCCTCGGTAGTGCTCGGCGTATTTTTCAACCATACGCCGGGTCGGGAGAAAGACCAGCCAAGACTCGTTGGGTGGCTGGGAGTACAAGTAACGGTCTAGTATTCGGAACATTCCATTTAGATCTTGCACGAGCTCCTCTTCGATCTTTACCGGAAATCTTCGACCGCTTATTCTGTAGAGCTTCTGAATTCCGAGAAACGATTGGAAGTCTCGCGGGTCCATAGTGGCGTTCATCACACGGAACAGGTTCTTCGCTTTAGCCTCCTCTTTCCTGGCGAGGCTCATGCAAAGCTCCAGCTGGCTGCTCATCTGATGGCTCTCATCGAAATAGATCGAAGAATCAACAATTGATTCCTCGGCAAGCATTCTCAGCAAGACCCCGTCCGTGACTATCTTGATCTTCCCGGTAACATTGATCTGCGTGTCTCTCGTGATAACCGACAGATCATCAACTAGATCCGGATAGAGCGCTTGGAGCGAATAGTAGAGAGCGTTGCAAGTCGCCCTGGAAGGCTCGCGAATAACGATCTGGCGTTGTCCCTTGCTAAGTCGGTATTCGTGGATTGGGGTAACTGTGCTTTTCCCTGTTCCCACGTCGCCGATGATCAGGAAATGCTCTGAGAAGAGTATCGAGTCCAGTATCGAGAAAATCGGGAGACCCGGAGCATGCCCTTTGCCAACCATTATCGCCTTCTGTCCCGCGACCTCGCCTTCTTGCACGGCTGGAGAACGGTCAGCAAAATCAACCAGTTCGTTTCCAGCCAAGTAACTCGAATCCTTCAAGCTTTGAGGGACATTTACTAGTTTTTATTCACAGCTAGGAGGGTTCGCCTGGAAGGGACGCTTGGATCTTCCTTCGCATCTTTCATTTGGTTTGGCAATCGGTTTGGTCTTTTTCGGCACCAGACCGGAGATTGTCCTGCTGATCGGATTAGGAACACTGGTTCCTGATCTGGATCGTGAGTATTGGTATGTGAAGCAGAAAACTTACGCTGACGAGCAGTACCACCGCGCCCGCTTCCATAACGTCTTCTTGATCCTGCTGG
>CAYRXJ010000241.1:0-2079 GCA_964428235.1 uncultured Candidatus Bathyarchaeia archaeon
CCCAGATTCCGAGGGCGCCGAGTATTACGATTCCGACTAGAAGAAGTCCGCGCGCGGTTTCATTTCTCTTGATAAACTTCCAGAATCTGCGGATTTCGTTGCTCAATGTCTCATGTCAGTCTTAGACGTGCTTTTGCTGGAAGGGTCCTATCTCGGCCTCGTACTGAATCCGCCTCAAAAACTCTTCTGCCGCACGAGCACCAGCCGCTAAAAATTCTTCACCTCTAGGAGTAATTCTGTATACTTTGCGGCCGCGGCCTCCTTCCGCCTCCCAGACGGCTTGGAGGTATCCTTTTTCTTCCATTGAGTGGAGTAGTGGATAGAGCGTTCCGGCGCTGAGGTAGACTTTGAACCTGTCCCGGATTTCCAGATTGACTTCGTAGCCCCAGCGTGGCTTGCTTTTGAGAAGCCGTAGAATGATGAGGTCGAGATGGTTCTTCACCAGTCTCTCTCGCCACGCCTTATCGAGATCCTTGTTCAAGGCTACGCCACGAACCGTTGTGGTCAAAAGCGGATCATTTAGCCCTTAACGCTTTCTAGGTTTTTATCGAACGCTCCGGATTCCGATAGTCCAGTTGTCCTCTAGCGTCTTTGATCTTCTGCCCAAGCCTCTAGCGGAAGCTGTCAAAGAAAAAGGATTCGAAAAACCTACCGAGGCACAAGCGAAAGCGTTCCCACCGATCTTAGAAGGAAAAAATGTCCTCTTGATATCGCCGACGGCCAGTGGCAAGACAGAATCGGCGATCCTTCCAGTCTTCACTCGATTCTTGACAGTGGGCGAGACCGGTCCGGGTGTCAAGATTCTGTACATGACACCTCTTCGGGCTTTGAACCGGGACTTGCTTGATCGGCTTCAATGGTGGGGCAAGAAAATTGATCTGAAAGTTGCCGTTAGACATGGAGACACCGAACTTCGAGAGCGGGCGTCTCACGCTAGAAATCCGCCCGACATGCTGATCACGACCCCTGAGACTCTCCAGGCACTATTGCCCGGGAGAATCATGAGGAGGCACCTTCGATCGGTCAAGTTCCTGATAATCGACGAGGTGCACGAGCTCGCTGAAGACAAGAGGGGCAGCCAACTCGCGATTGCAATAGAACGACTACGATGGATTACGCAATCAGACTTCCAAGTGATCGGTTTATCCGCAACAATCGGTTCTCCTGAAAAGATCGGATCATTTCTAGTCGGGAACAATCGGCCGGTCGAGATCGTACAGATCCACGTCGCGCGAAAGATGCGCTTGGACACCTTGTTTCCCGAGCCAACAGGACCCGATCACCAACTCGCAGGGAAGATTTTCACCCATCCAGAAGTTGCGGCAAGGCTTCGTTTAATGAAAGAGATGATCAAGAATCACAAATCAGTCATCCTATTCACCAACACACGATCAATTGCTGAGACCCTGGCGAGTAGATTCAAAGTCTGGGACCTAGACTTCCCTATCTCCATCCACCACGGAAGCCTAGCAAAACCCTCTCGAATCAGCGCAGAACAAGGCCTGAAAGCTGGCGAACTCAAGGGCCTAGTCGCCACTTCAAGCCTCGAGCTTGGGATCGATGTCGGCAGGATCGACTACGTCATCCAATACATGAGCCCCCACCAGGTCACCCGGCTGATCCAGCGGGTTGGCCGGTCAGGCCACAGCGTTGGTCACATGGCGGACGGCGTCATAATCGCAAGCGACTCCGACGACGCCCTCGAAGCGCTCGCAGTGGCAAGACGAGCGCTTGGCGAGAATTTGGAAGAAGTGACTGTTCCGGAGAAACCGTTCGACGCACTTTGCCACCAACTAGCGGGCCTACTAATCCAGAATCGGAAATGGTACTACACCGAACTCCTCGATCTCATCTCGAAGGCTTACCCCTACAGGAACTTGACCGAGAACGATATCGCGTCAATCGCGAACTACATGCACTCACGTTTCCCCCGACTCGCCTGGGTGTCGCACCAAGACAAGATGATAATGCGTCCTTCCAGAGTAAAGGATCTCTACACTTACCACTTCAACAAGCCCTCGATTATTCCCGACGAAAAACACTACCTGATCATCGACCCGGAAACAAGCCACGGTGTCT
>CAYRXJ010000242.1:0-2076 GCA_964428235.1 uncultured Candidatus Bathyarchaeia archaeon
ACAGGATAACAAGTAAAAGAATCGAGATGACCGAGAAAAGTAATCCAAAGATAAACGACAATGCGCTGGAGGTCCAGAGCTTCTTTCTAGTGGGATAGATAGTGTACGAGAAGATTGAGAAAGCTGCTAGGACAAACGACGTGCCACCCAGCAGGAATGTAAGACTCAGAACTTTGCCAGGAGATGTTGAGAATTGAAGCACGGCAAGATCTAGACCTGCGAGAGTGGCCGGATAACTCGCGTTAACAATCGGCTTGATGAATCGTTCTTCAAACTCGTCCGAGCCCATTGTCAGGTCAACACTTTGAGCGGCCAAAAAATGACTTTAAGTCTTTAGCCCTTTGCTAGATCGCGAGAGAGAGACTTGGTGGGCCGGGAGAGATTTGAACTCTGTCGACCGACGCTCCGTGATAGGTTCTCGACCCCACGGTTATCAGCCGTGTGCTCCTCGGCCATGAGAGCCGAATACGCTCCCTGTTAACCGTGCTGAGCTACCGGCCCAACATTTCGAGCGTGCGAGACCCTGAACTGTATTAAGATTTTTCCGACTCCAAAGGGCCATTCCCCGCCAAAGTCTTAAGGCATTGAAAAGACTCGGCGCGGTTCCACGGGGCCGGTAGTTCAGCCTGGTATACTGACTCGAAAAATGGTCAGGCCGAAGAACGTTCGGTTCGCATGGATCACATTGATCTAGAGTGACCGAAAGGCCGCGGGTTCAAATCCCGCCCGGTCCACCAATAAGTATTCGCTAGGCCTTAGACCCAAGTTCTCGGAAAGCATGCTCTAGTTCTTGATCTGGGCTGGTATCAAACTCGGTAACTCTGTGAAGTAATCCTGGGATAGTCCTTAGGGTATAATCCTCGGCTTGAACATCTCTATTCAAGTCTCTCGATGTCAAGGGGAATGACGCTGTAGCTACGGGCTCAGGTCGCAAGGAGAACGGAGCCGCAATGGTCTTCTGGAGCCCATTTTGATAAGAATCAACATAGACCTTTCCAGCCCTTTGTGCCTTGTTCCGAGCCGTTGAGACTAGTTTGGGAGATAGTTGCTCCAGCAAAATCCCGAGCAGGAGAACGAACTCTCGAATCTTTTCGATCGAATATTTTGGGATGATGGGAATAAGAAAGTGAATGCCCTCAGATCCCGATGTCTTGATCAAATATCTCAGCTTCATCTGGTCAAGAGCAGCATGAACCGTATCTGCGACGTCCAATGACTCCTCAAATCCTGCCGGCGGATGAGGATCCAAGTCAACCAAGACCATGTCGTGATCTTCGACTCTCGGCGCCCTTGCAAGGAATTGGTTGATCTCGATACAGGCCATGTTGGCCAACCAGACCAGGGTTGCCCGATCATCGCACACGACGTGTCTGGAGGTTTTGTGCAAACTCTCTGATCTTACAGGCGCTGTTCTAACCCAAGCGGGATGATGAGGCCAGTCCTTTTGCACGAATGATTGCCCGGGAACACCATGGGGATATCGATTAAGCATGAGAGGTCGATTGCGAATGAGAGGGATCATTTTCGGTCCCACCAACATGTAATACTGAATCACGTCAGATTTTGTTATCCCCTGTTTCTTCCACATTAGCTTCTCCAAGTTAGAGATCGAGAGGCTTTTCCCATCGAAATCGACGACTTCTTCGGTTTTCTTCATAGTGTTTGACTCCTGGGGCAATGGAAGCGTTTCGACAGCATTAACTGGACCCGGTAACTCTATTATTCCTCAGGTTTCTACATCCTGTTCTAAAAAGGTGAGATGAAATCTTGCCACCTCGAGCGATATGGAAAGGCGCCATCAGTTTCGGACTGGTCAGTATACCAGTAAAGACGTACGGCGCGATCTCGGAGCACAAGACCGGGCTTCGGCTGATGTGTCCGCGGGACAAGAGCCCGTTGAACTTCAAGCGAGTCTGTTCGAAGGATGGCAAGGAGGTACCCTGGCAGGATGTGATCCGAGGCTATGAGGTTCAGAAGGGAAAGTACGTTACAATCACTCAAAAAGAGCTAAAGCTGCTCGAACTTAAGTCTGGAAGGATAGTCCACATATTTCAGTTGGTCGACGACGACAAGCTA
>CAYRXJ010000243.1:0-2069 GCA_964428235.1 uncultured Candidatus Bathyarchaeia archaeon
CAGCACCAGTTGCTCCTAGCGGCTTCGCGAAACTCGTGGCTGAGAGTCTCGGCTTTATCGCGCCTCAACAGCGGCGAGAGAAGGTTTCACTCCCGCCGTCTCAAGATTCTCAATCTTGACCGGCTCTATTTTCTCTGAAAGATCAAACTGGAAGATTTTCGAGTAAAAGAAGAGCTCTGCTTCATACGATCGTTTGATGTTCTCGGAACGCCGGAACCCGTGCTGCTCCCACTCATAGGCGATGTAGGCAACTGGGAAACCCTTTACTTTGAGAGCCTCGTAGATCTTTTCGGATTGCTCGGGCGGAACGACCTTGTCCTCTAATCCCTGGAAAAGAATCAGAGCCGTCGAGAACCCGTCGATATGGTAAAGCGGCGATCTTGCACGATAGAGATCCAATCTTTCTGGATAGGGTCCGATGAGCTTGTCGAGATATCGCGACTCAAACTTGTGAGTATCTTTCGCCAAGAGTTCTAGATCACTGACACCAAAGTAGCTGGCGCCGGCCTTGAACCTGTTCGTGAATGCGAGAGCACATAGGGTCGTGTAGCCGCCAGCGCTTCCTCCACGTATTGCGAGTCTCTGACCGTCCGCCTGATCTTGACTAGCGAGATGCTTTGTCGCGTTAACGCAGTCCTGAACATCGACAACACCCCACTGACCGTTGAGTCTCTGCCTGTAATCCCGTCCATATCCAGTGCTGCCACCATAGTTGACATCGACAACTCCGATTCCTCGGCTTGTCCAGAACTGGACCTCATAGCGGAGTATCGAAGGGCTGTTGCTAGTCGGACCACCATGGCTTATCACGATGAGAGGCGGCTTCTCGTTACTGGGAGCTTCGAAGTCGGGATTCGTTGGAGGATAGAACCAGGCAAAACTCGTCTGGCCATTCTCTGTGAGAAACTCGACGCTGCTCGGGACTGAGAAGTATTCCTTGTTGATGGTTATCTCTCGGGATCTGTGCAGAGCAGCGCTCTGTCCAGACGCGATGTCAATCTTCCAGACAGAAGATGGTTCAGTCGCAGAACCTCCGATAACGTAGACCTGGCCGTTATTCGCGGCTAGATTGCCCCAGATGATCTGGTTGATCGGAGTATTGATCGGTTCTAGTTGTTTTGTTGCCGTGTCGAGTGTTGCGAGTGTCCAGACGCCCTCCTTCGTGTACAAGCAGACAATCCGGCTGGGGCTTTCGAAGACATAGCTGCGTGATCCGAACCTCCACTGCGGCATCCCGAACTCCGCCTCCATCGTATACATCGCCTCAATCCGGCCAGCGCGCCAGCGGTAGAGATTCCACCATCCAGTATAATCGGAACTGAAGTAGAGCTCGCCATCTGGAGAAAATTCAGGCTGGTAAACAGATTCATCCAAGCCCCCAGCGATCTTCTCTTTCTTTCCTAATGATCCATCAGGTTGAACGTCTGCAATCCAGAGTTCTGTCCCGTCCCACGGCATGTTGGGATGATTCCATGTTAGCCAGGCGAGCTTGGACCCGTCAGGGCTGAGACGTGGTGTCGAGTAGAAATCGTTCCCGGAAACAAGGATCCTGTCCTGACCCTCCCTCTCAGGGTCAAGACTGACAATTGTCGTGACCGCCTGGCCGCTAGTGACGGTATGATCCTCGCGGACAGAGATGATCCTGTTTCTCTTTTGATCGAAAACCGCATCAGCGTATCGTAAGTCGACAGCAGGTGTTATGGGCCGCGGGTCCTTGCCCGGGTCCTGTCTGTAGACACGTTGATCAGAATAGTTTGAGAAAAAGACTGTTCCATGGTGGACGAGATAGCATCCACCACCATACTCGTGAACACGGGTCCGACAACTGAAACCGGCCGGCGTGAGATCAGTGTTTGTCCCATCGGGTTTTCGCTGGACGAGAACGTTCCGCCCCTTATCAGCGGGACGAAGCTCATTCCAGTAAACGCTATCACCATCAATTCTTAGATCCTCAAGTCCAACGTAGGTTGAGGCCAGTAGGTCGGCGGTTATCGGTGACTTCCATGAGCCGTAGGGTGCTACTTGCCGAGGCAAATCAGACGATATTGATGTACGGTCGGAGATAAGAG
>CAYRXJ010000244.1:0-2069 GCA_964428235.1 uncultured Candidatus Bathyarchaeia archaeon
GCACCTCCAACCAATCTCTGAACGAAACGAATTCGTCAATGACATAAGCCTCTGGGTTATAAATGGCGGCGACAAAATATCCAACAAGATCAGCGAGATCATTTCGACCGCGAAAACCCGCGCCTATCTACAATTATCCACCTTGATTCCGAAAGACGTCGACGATCTCCGCACCCCACTAAAACTCGCAAGAGAAAGAGGAGTCTCTGTCAAGATCCTCTCTTTCGTCAACAACCGCTTCGTCGACCAAAGAAGCCTCACACAACTATCTGATGATGCTGAAGTCGGAGTGATTCAGGAACCCAGTGAAGAACTGCCCAAACCGTACAACGTCATCGCCGTTGACGGACGCGACACAGTTCTCACATATCTCTGGAATATAGAGATGCCAGGCGAACCTGGCTCCAGGATTGCGTTCCGACTATCTGACGAAGAATTCGCGGGAGTGATGGACCGGTATTTCGAATATTACTGGCTGAAAGCGCGCAGACTCTAATTTTCTAGAATTTTTCCAGAGTCTCCGTGGGTCCCGAGAAATGAGATAGAAAGAAAGAGAAAATCTAGGGTTGAGGGGCTGGCGGTCTCGGCGGGCCAGGTGTTGCGCCTGGCTGGCGCGAATCTAGCTGCGCCATGAGCATCATGAGCTTTCGAGTCTCGTCCAATCTGCGCAGCATACCTTGCATCTCACTCTTGTAGTAGTCCTTCTGGTTGCTATAGTCGGATTCCGTGATCTCGCCTGAGTTGTACTTGCCCTGGAGCGCAAGATAACCACTGAGAGTGGTCCCGCCAAGTTGCTCGCGAAGGTTGGAGAGGCTCTTTCCGACAATATCGTTCAGTTGCTGAGCCCTCTCGTTGAGTGCTCTGCTGACTTTCTGTATCTCTTCTTTGATCATTGCTGTTCGTTGTCGGAAGCTGTTGAGCTCCACGACGACCTTCTCGATACCTACATCGCTCACGACAATAGCACCATTCTATGAGTAACGAGAACCACGAAGACCAACCACATAGTCTCACCGTAACCTAACACTCATAGGGAAAGTGACCACTTTTGGTGGAAGGGAAGCTAAGGCGATAGATCGGCAGATGTCAAGGCTTTCCTCAACATCGACCGGTATCGCTTCTGGCTGCCGTGGGATGGGAATGGAATCGGCCCCTCGTTCAGAATCCTGCCCTTTAGCCCTGCTCTGCTCAGCGCCTCGTTCACAGGTGTGAAGATCGACGACTTCACTATCACAATGCCCGAAGGATTGACTTCTTGAACATCGTGAACAAGTCTAGGTAGCTCGCTCAAGATAGTGGATTTCCGAGATCGGTAGGACATCTTGTCAACAGGGGCAAGGGAAGAATCCATGAGATAGAGTCCCATTGACAGGAAGCGCTCCAACATGGGCCTCTTGTCCACCCCAGCGGGCATTTTCCGATCTATCGGCCAGAAATCCAACGCCTTCATCGTCTCGCGGAAGAGATGATCTTTGCCGATCGTTCTTGGGAAGTAGAAGAATCCTCCCGAGCTAGGCGGAGACTCTGCGATCAACAAGACCCGCGTCTTGCGGGGACGATACTGACGGCGAATTGTCTCGAACCTGCGCTGAACCAATCTTGTTCCTACCCCAAAATACTTGGAAATCTGGCCAATCTAAACAGTCATAAAGGGTGCCAGTACAAGCAAGAGAAACGAGGCATTGAGAGCCGGCTTGTCCACGTATCACGGTTTGTCCGAGGGCGATGAGATTGAACTTGAGATCACTCAGAAAGCCCGCGACGGTCGAGGGCTAGCCAGAGCCAAGGGATTGATCATCTTCGTCGAAGGCGCCTCGCCCGGAGAAAAAGTCAAGGCTCGAATAATCGCTATAGGAGCCCGACATGCCGACGCTGAGCTCTCGACAGTTCAGAAGACCAAGGCGATAGCGAAAGCGAGAGCGTAGAAGAACAGCGTCAAGATCGAATTAATCAGATACCACTTTGGCAGCCACTGCTTTCCAACATGGTATCCTCCACCCCACGAGGTCCAGTCCTCAGGACCGGGCCACGCGCCTGCGAAATGGTACCATGCCATATCTTCACCGAGA
>CAYRXJ010000245.1:0-2065 GCA_964428235.1 uncultured Candidatus Bathyarchaeia archaeon
AATAACAAAATTAAAGCGCCTTTTAACATTCACAAGAAACCGTTCGGAAAATGTCGTCGAATCACAGGTTTTCACAAAGACCTCCAAGCCGACTTCGTGCCCTGATCAGCTGGACACGCCCATTCTCCATGCCAGACAGCGAGAGATCCGAAAAAAGGGGTGTATATCCTGACGCAAAAACCCTGAATGACACAAAAAGTGGCTTCCCAAGAACGATCTTTTCCGGTCAACGTGCTAACCCAATCGTGCTCGCGTCTCAGGCTCTCTCCTCTGAGTGATCAAGAAAACAAGAACACCCACAACCACCAATACAAGCACTCCTGACGAGCCAACCTGATCCAGAGATACGCTCGTTAGACCGCCAAAGACCAACAAGACCAGCGAGAGCACCAGCGTCGCGACAATAATCTGCACCTGCTTCCAAAGCTGAGCTCCGACCCATGAGAAAAGCCGGGCCCTCGCGGCCTCAGATCCATCGTCGGTTCTCTTCCCTAGAATCCTTGTCTCCCGGTCGAACGAGAGAACAACCCTCGACGCTTCCATGAAGAAAATTACCGCGACGAATTGAATCATCAAAACAGCGGTGTCCGGCGCAGAAAATCCCCTTAAATCAACACCAACCTTCCCCACGATCAAAGACCCCAGCAAGAGCAGCGAAGCAAGGGCAACAAGCGATCGCTCTCCGACAAGCATTCCAGTCTCGCCGGCCGCCACAATCAACAGGGCGAGAGGGATTCCGAATCCACTAAAGACTTGCGGAGGGATAGACAATATGGCCCACGGGGCCAGAAAAAAGTAGTGGAATCTAACGAACAGAATCGCCGACTTTGTTCCACGAGCTAGACTCGAACCAGTAGACGTGGACGTTTCACATCCTTCAGCACCATTGAAAGCGGAACTCCAAAAGGCCATTGAATAACGATCGAGACCTTTTCCAAAGCTAGAATCGTGTTAGAACGTTCTAGCATCAATACTCTGTATGCAATCTCCTCCTGTTCAGACTTGAAGTGTATAGGTGCACGAGGCGAAGGCGACACTACTAGAACACTGTATCCCCGAGCCCCGAGACCACGTATCCCCTCAACAAGACTAGTGTCGAGCAACGGAGACACGATCACAACCTGCGCCATAGCCGGCAGCATCAAGTGAGCAAGCAAGCCCATCACATAGCTTGTCGACAATGAAGCTCTACCAGGTTTCGCAGCAGCCAGAAGATAGAGGATCCTTCGCTCGTGCCTCTTCCCAAAGTCCGGAGGCATGACGCCGCGCTCGGTCCCTTGAAGTATCATTCCGACTCGGTTTCCCTGTTTCAGAAGCAAGCTCGCCATTGACCCGGCTGCCCTTACGCCGCGTTCGAACAATTCTTCTTCCTCTCGCTCGTAGAAGCTGACGTCGGTGTCGAGAACGACCATGACATCGGTCACCCTTTCTGCCTCCATCTCGTTGACGATGAGACGTCTATGCTTCGCTAGGGCTTTCCAGTTGATTCGTTTCGGATCGTCTCCGGACACGTAGTCGCGCATGCTGAAGAACTCTGTTCCTGGCCCACGAATTCTAGCATGAATCGTACCGGGCCATGCACCTAGATGACGAGGCCGCAGTTCAGCCCCTCGAATCCGTTCGGGCCGGGGCATCACCGCAAGCACCTCGATCCCGGACTGGTACTCGATGAGGTAGAACCCGAAAGGGTCTCTGATCCGAACAGTCATCGGTCCGAACAAGTATCTTCCTCGTATGGGGCAATGGAATCCAATGCAGAGCGCTGCTTCCTCGTTCGCATCCAGTCGGGTCAGGATGTGCCTAACCCCGGTTTCAATATTGATCCCGTCAGGAACTTGTTCCTCGATCTCAACGTTTCCGAGCGCAGTTCCGGTCTTGTTCGATAATCCTATCTGGACAGTAATGTCCTCATCACCAAAACTGTCTGAAGGCGAGACCTGATGGTCGAGGTCGATTCTAACTTTCTCTGGCAGTCCCCAGAAATTCGCGAAAAAGAACAGGGAAGCTAGGGGCAAAACCATTGATGCAAGCTGCCAGTCCTCAAGGTAGAGTCCCAGCACGAGCA
>CAYRXJ010000246.1:0-2060 GCA_964428235.1 uncultured Candidatus Bathyarchaeia archaeon
CTGCCAAAAGCACAGCAAGCTCACCCTTTCGCACATGCCTGAACCCTTGTTCTTTCTGAAGCACCTCTTGCGCCAATAGATTTTCTTTTGAGGAAAGTCGATATGGGTTATAGTATCCAGATTCCCGAAGAGCAAGAAGGGTCTTTGACAGGAGATCAACTCGTGGAACCATTGGATTCACCGAGTCCACACTGACGACGACAGTCCCTCCATCTGCAGATTTCACAAAATCTTTGTACTTCGACAAGGCCAAATCGGAGAGACCTTCCTTAACGAGGGTCAGAGCATCACCGAATTGTTCTGAAAACGCAGGACCTAAGCTCATGTAGGGCAGTGTCTGAGCTCGATCTACAATTTTTCCGTAACCGTCGATGATTTCGTTTCGAGCGCTCTCCTTTGCATCTTTGGATTGGCCAATCTTGAAGGCCAATCGACCCAAGACCAGAAGGTAGATCGCAGTGGCATCTAGGGGGGCTCGATTCTTGACCGCACTGTTCAATGCAGGGACGGAAATCAGAGGTGAGATCAATTCTTCGACAGAAGGGTCGTCCATGAGTGCAAGGCCGAGCAAACCATACATTGCGTCGAGGCCCTGTTCGAAAAATCTGAGTGGATCTGACAACGCACGACTGACAAGTCCACTGATTTCACTTTTCAACCGATCAGCAGTTTGAGTTTCTTTCATCAAGTTTGCCAACAGAAGAGATGCTGCCATCACCTCCCCGGACTTGGCGTGCCAGTCGTAGCTCTGAGCTATCTCTAGTATCTTAGAAGATTGCGAGGAAGTCTCAGTTGTTTTAGGAGCCAGGTACATACAAAGTGAAGCTCCTATTGAATTCCGATAATCGTACAGGAACTCTTTGGATGTGACCATGGGGAGGGAACGTATGATCTGGCTTGCCTTCTCGGAAGCCGCGTCCGGTGTCTCCTCATTTCGAGCAAAGAGTGCCCAGCCTATATCGTATAGATACTGCGAGGGATGTTGTTCAACGATCGGCGTCCATGTTCTGAGCGCCCCTTCGAGGAGCTCCGCAAAACCATCTTCCCGCGATCCCAAGTTTGGGCCCGATTGAGTTACAACCCCGAGGCTATTATGTTTAAGATTGTCCGGATCTTAGGGTGAAGCTCGGAGCCGAATGAGAATGGCACGCTCGACGCTCCCAATCTCATAAGCTTAGTGCCAATGTCTCTACTGATGTGCTCCGCTGTCTCAATTGAGAGGAAAAATGAGAGGATTGGATTTTTGGTCGTGGCTATGCTTTCTGAAGAGCTGCGACGAGGCTGTTTGCGAGGGGCTTCCGAGCCCTGTTACAAAGTAGTATCCTGTGCCTGCGGTGCAGACTGATCCACAGCTACCGTTTGTCCCGCTGGTGATGTCGCGGAAATTCGAAGCATACGCCGTCTTAGCAATATTGTAGATCGCAACGTTAGTCGGGGTTGTTGTTTCAGATGATCCTAGAGCGCTTGTTCTTCCCGCGTTGGCGAGGGTGATGGGCGACGAGCTCCTATTGCGGAGCGCCTGCACGGGTCCCGCCGACCTAGATCTGGCTTGGTTCACATCGAGAAGGGGCGGTTTGTGCCCGAAGAAAAGTGGGGGTGTCTTGGAGGTTTGATCTTGTTGCGAGTTACTTTTTCGCGTAGACTTTTGCGCTGCTTTCGCCGGTGGTCATGTTGCCTTGGCCTTCAACCCAGCCTGTGGAGTTGTTGAGCCAGGCTAGCTTGGGCGATTGTGTCATGAAGTGAAGTTCGCCTTCCCACATGCCGGTTTGTGGGCCAGACATGCGTCCTTTGCCTCCACCCCAGACTACGACCATGTCGCCGTCTTTCGTGTTCATCATTGATTTTACTTGCCAGTCGTTTGTTCCATCGGTCTTCGAGTTGACGGTGACAGTGTCAATGTGTGAGCCGTGTAGTTTGCCGCTGATTTCGCCGTGATCATTCATTTCGAGTTGTATGCCGTTTTGGCTGATGTCCTTTATCGTGATTGAGTTGTTCTTGCTTTTGACCTCGTACAGTAGCTCGCCTTTCGTCTTTGCAGTTTGAGCCTGCATGATATTTCT
>CAYRXJ010000247.1:0-2059 GCA_964428235.1 uncultured Candidatus Bathyarchaeia archaeon
TTCCAGTGACTTGCTGGTGAGCAATGCTGATGATATTGCCAGACAGGATGCGTCGAGAAGAATCGAGGATACGCTTGCGACTATTCCCAAGACCAACGCCCAATACTTTCCCGTCCTCAAGACCAGTCCTGTCAAGATCTTTAGTGATCCTAGGACCACGGCGACGATCGCGAGGAATAGAAATATCGTTGAGATTAGTGTGAGAACTCCTGCGGGGAGGATTGCCCCTGCAAGATCTGCTGAGCTTATTCCTGGTGGGGATAGAATATTTTCGATTCCGCCAAGGATGAGGTTTGCTCCACCGAGAATTGACAATCCGGCGATGACCGTGACACCTCGCGGGATTCTGCCCTCGAGGACTGTGTCATGTTTGGTTAGGACTTCGCGCAGAATCACAGCGATTCCTACTAGCGCTAGTGGTGTGCCGAAACTGATCGATCCGAACGCGAAGAGAAGGAAAGAGAATCCTGCGATGAATACTCCTAGAAGTCCGAGGCCTTCACGAGTCATGAGATAGGACACTTCCTTTCTCAGAAGAACTCGATATCGCACTGCAAGCAGCAATATCGAAGAGACGGCAATCACTCCGATGAAGAAGACGTACGTGAGTTCTGACTGGTAGTTCCCGAAGGTTAGCAGGAGACCTACTTCGTCGCCGATGAAGCCCGCGCCGAGCCCGTACATGACAGCGTAGACGCGGTCCAGTCTCTCGCTCTTCCAGGTGATTGCAAGCCAGCCCGCAGTCGCCATCAGCGCGATGCCATACCAGAAGTGGTGGAAGTGGATTCCTTGCTGCTCGATTACAATCGTCGGGTTCAGTGTCGCGAAGAGACGGGACCCAAAGAAGCTGACTGCGAAGGACAGCAGTCCGATGAAGGAGAGGGCTGGACGAAATCCGCCGATGTGAAACCGTCGCAGCATTTTCTGCCGATCGGGCTTGATCTGCGATAATATGGTTTAGGCGACGGAGGCCGGCGTTCCCTCGTCCAACTCAGAGTCTATCGAAATTTTCGTGATGTTTTTCGGTGATGGCACGCCGATTTCTTGCTGTTCGCCTAGCTGGAAATTATCTAGCTCATCGAAATTGAACGGGACTTGTCCGTTAATGTACATCTTCATCTGATCGACACACTTCTGGACCTCCGTGTCAGGGGTCCGGGCCATCTCTTTCTTGAGCAAGACAACCATCGCGTTCCAGTAGACCCTTTCTTTCGCCGTCAACGCCGCGTTAGTGAACGGGTTGACCTCGCTTGAGATGTAGTTCTCGATTGGTTGAACCTTCAATCGCTTGACTAGCATTTTTCCCGAGGCCCAGCCTCCGCCGATGAGCAGGATTCCTGATCCGGTGAGGAACAGTGGGAATGGGAACATGTCGCGTAGTCCAGGTATAAGGTAGTAGATTGTGACAATCATTGTGAACGTGCTGAGGAAGTATCCGATTATCCATCCCCAGGCATAGTTGTAGTACCACCGGGCCAGCGTTAATCGGTAGATCCATTTGCTGAAGCCCTTGGACAAAACGCGGTTAGACCCCGAGGAGTGAACCTTTGTCTCTTCTACGACCTGGATACTTAGGCAACACAGAACTTACTATCGATGGAAAGAAGAACAAGTGGATCCAGATTCGTCTTCGTGCCTAGATTCAAGTCTGATGGTTCATTCCACTGAAGTCAGACGCGGCGAGCAGTTGTTTACTTTGATCTGAGGGAGTTAGTTGACGACGCCGAGCCTATTCAGTTCGTCTTTTAGAGCGTTTCTTAGCTCTTCTAGCTTGTGTCTCGACTCGGCATACTTCGAAGGGTCCGTCTCACTCCTTCGGAAGGTTGAATCTAGCTCGCCTAGTTGTTTCTCGATCTCTGCGACACGGATTCTTAGTCCTTCGATATATGGCGAGGATTCTGAGAACAATTCGGGCGGGGTGGCAGTTGATTTGATCCGCCCGTCTTCGATTAGAAGAATTGAATCGCTCTCTTGAGCTACCCTAGGGTCATGTGTAACTAGGACTACGGTTTTTTCGAATTCTCGGGAGAGCTTTGACAGTAGATCTACAACAGCTCTC
>CAYRXJ010000248.1:0-2051 GCA_964428235.1 uncultured Candidatus Bathyarchaeia archaeon
CGCACTCGACATTGTCACGAACGGATTGAACGCTCATCCAGCATCTGAAGGCTTACTGTTCCTGAAAGCATACTTCGGCTACAAGCTGGCGGACACGATGAGCAGCCAAATGATGGTCCTGCCGAAACCAATCGAACGAATACCAGACGGGTCACTGTTAATCGACGGTGCCGCAACTACTCAGATGCTCGGTCACTTTGGCGAGATTATCAAGGTCCTAGAAGATGCGGACGGGGCAATCGACGAACTCTTGCAAGTCAACCCTGGAAGCCAGGAGGTCACTGGCTTCAAGAATTACATCAAGACTAAGCTAGAGAAGTTGGAGCAAGAGTCCTCGAACATGCGCACTAGCCTCGGGAATAGCGCGAACATCGCAGGAGGCTACTGCCAGGGTTGCAGGCGAACGATCTCTTTCGACAGTCAAAAGATCGTGTTTCACCGGACCTCAGCGACTCAGATGGAGGTCTTCCACGAGACTTGCTATCACAGGACTTAGACTAGCTTCGTTATCGTAGCATCGACGGGTCCTTGACCGGTCCGAACCTGAACGCGCGTTCCTTCCTTTGCAAAGTCTCTTTGGACGTAGCTCAAGCCCACAACATTCTTCAAGGCAGGAGAATAGTCTGAGCTCGTGATGGACCCTGCTTCCCGGTTTTCAACGTAAAGCTTCGTCGCTGGACCCAGAGATACCTTTGAATTCGCAATGAATTGCGCGAGTCTCTTATTGACGTGTCCGATGAATGTTGCGCGGGCGACGGTCTCTTGCCCCATGTAACATCCCTTGCTGAAGCTGATCGCATCTTTCATTCCCGCTTCCAGGACGAGAGTGTTCTCGTCAATGTCGACACCGTATCGTGGAATGCAAGCTTCCAGCCTGAGAATGTTGAGGGCTGTCGCTCCGACCGGGACTACGCCCTTGAGCAGGAAGCCTTGCCACACCGCGTCTGACTCCTCTGCTGGGAGAATAATGTCGTAACCGGACTTGCCGATACGGTCATGGTTGACAATCGTGCTGGGGCCAAGTTCCTGGTTCGCTAGACGCTGTAAGGCCGACACGTCAACCCGCACTGCTTCATTGATGGTCTCGGCGGCCTTGGGTCCTTGAACGGTCAACAGTGTTAACTTCCCCTTCGTTTCTTGGATCTGGACATCCTCGGTTATGATGAAACGATCGAGAACCGCCTTGATCTTGGACGGGTCAGCGTTCCCCGTCTCGACAAGCAATTTCTCTCCGAGATTATGGACGTAAAGCTCGGCTTGGATGCGAGCTTTCGGTGTGAGGAGGCATGCTCTGATTCCCTGGTGTTCCTTGAGGTTTGCAATGTCATTGGTTAACAGTCCATTGAGGAATGTTGACCGGTCGCGTCCAACAAGAGTCAGCAGCCCAAGATCGGACCGAATGGCGATGCCGGCTTTTTCACGGGCTGCCCAGTACTCGCCCTCAAACCCACCGTATGTATCGGGAGGGCCTGCCACGTTCTCCTTGAGGTTTAATGATGCCATCGAGCCCACCACTGCTGCTGGCATCCGGTGGATTAGAGGCTTGCTAGCTACAACGACCCCGCAGAGCTTAAACTTGGACCGGAACAGTCCTTCGGTCGTGCACCTTGAAGACTGATAGCTGGGAAAAGTATGGCTTTGAAAGATACGCTAACACTAGGTTAGCCTACGGTCCTTCCTTCTCGAAAGACGGTCAGTCCCTCTCGTTCATCACCCACTTGGCGGGCAGCCCTCAGATGTGGATGCTGAATCTGGGAACCAAGAGGATGGACCAGTTGACATTTTACGAAGACCGAGTGTCCGGGGCCAGATTCTCTCCCGCCGGCGACGTCCTGATCTTTTCATTGGACCCAGGGGGTAGTGAAAAGCATCAACTGTGGAGCTTCGACCCTGCAACTTTACAAGCCGAACAACTGACGAACCATGGTGATGCGATCAACCCCTTAGGGGATTTATTCAAGGACGGGAGTAAGTTCTGCTATCCCTCAAACGAGAGGGCCGACCACTACTTCGACGTTTACATGCCAAAGCTTGGCGCTCATAACTGGAAG
>CAYRXJ010000249.1:0-2048 GCA_964428235.1 uncultured Candidatus Bathyarchaeia archaeon
AGGCCCGTCCTATCTCTGGCCGCCGACGATGAGTTGAAGCCTGGGGCAATCGTCACAGTCGAACCCGGGCTGTATTATCCACGCTTCGGAGGAGTTAGGATCGAAGATGACTTGCTCGTAGGGTCGCCTTCGAAGAACCTCACAAATCTCGAAAAGGAATTCGTCATCTAAGGTCTGTTTTGGCACATCATCCTCTAGGAAACTTAGCTAACCCTGGCGCCGTCCGGGATGTCCCTGTCTACCGTCAGGATTGCGAGTTTATCGCCATCTGATGCAGCCAGCAGCATTCCCTGTGAAATCTGACCTGCAAATTTTGCTTCCTTCAAATTGCAGAGAAAAATTATCCTCTTGTGTAACAGTTCCTCCTCCGCATATTGACCCACAAGCCCGGTGATGGCTTGCTTCTTCCCAGAAGCTCCGAGGTCCACCAAGATCCTGTAGAGCTTGTCGGTTCTAGGAACCCGGCTCACCTCCACAATGGTGCCAGTCCTAAGTTCAATATTCTTGAAATCCTCAATCTTGATCTCGTTCACCTTGGTTTCCATAAGCCGTTCCCGCCTTTCGTTGATATTTAGACATGGGGCGAGTGATTGGTGTCAGCCTTTGATCTTGGGCCCGACGACAACAGTTGACAATCTGGACGGCTCAAGATATTTCTTGGCAACATTCAACAGAGTCCCTGGCCCTATCTTATCGAAGAAGGACCGTCGTTTGGAGAAATAGTCTAGCCCCAGACCATAGTAGGTTAGATTGTGACTGACTCTGGCCACTCCTTCTGTGGATTCTAGTTCCATCAGGGCTGAACCGACTTGGTTCTGCTTCGCAGCCTCCAGTTCTTCTTCGGAGACTGGTTCAATGTAGGCACGCCTAATCTCTTCTTTTATGAGTCGGGTCGCCTTCTCAACGTTCTTTGGGTTCACTCCTGAAATTGCGGCCCAGTTTCCGCCAAGGGTTCCTGCGACAAGGAAGGATGTGGCCGAGTAGGCCAGCCCTTCTTGATCCCTGACTCTCAGCCCTAATCGTCCCATGAAGCCAAGCTCCCCGATTATCACGTTCAACAGGTTCAACGGTTCGTAGTCCGGATGAATCCGTTCACACGCTAGGCATCCCATCAAAATATCCGATTGAGACTTGTGTTCCATGACAACCGTTTTCGTCTCGCCTTGTTCGCGAGTCTCCGGTGAGGAAAGACGCTTCTCATTGGTCTCGGTTGCTGTTTCAGGTCTTTTTGAGGAAAATACTTTCGCGGTCCATTTGACAGCTTCCTCAAGGCCAATGTCCCCTGCGAATGCTACGGTGACGGGAGCCCTTGATACGGTGTTATCGAAATAGTCCTTGATATCGTTACGAGCAACGTCTTTCACGGTCATTGGGGTTCCATGTCGGTCGCGATGATATGGGTGTTCCCTAGGGTAGATGGCCTCTTGGAGTTCTCTGAGGCCGCGTCTGGTCGTGTCCTCATCTCTTAGCCTGATGTCTGTAAGTAGTTGTTCGCGTTCTTTCTCAATGTCGCGTGTTCGGAAGGCCGGGTCTGTCAAGCACTCGCTAATGGCACTAAGCACCGGCTTAGTCCATTGGCTTGTCATCTTCGCATGGAATGTTATGTTGTCCTGAGTGTTTCTAAAACTGGCGACTGCTCCCACCGATTCCAAAATGTTCGCGAACCTTCCTGGCCCCATCTTGGGTGAACCACGGACAAGCAAGCGTGCGGTCAGCTCTGCTAGTCCGCCCTTGCCTTGGGGCTCAAACGCCATTCCGGCCTGCATGCTGCCATATACGGTAAGGGTCGGATTCTGGCGGTTTGTGTAGACTAGGCACGTCACTCCCTTGGCCACGTTCTCAACCTTTACAAGGTCAGGGAGGTCTGATTCCAGACTCAAGTCTTCTACGAGCCCACTACTTTCTTATTCCAACTGAGCGGCAGACGGTACGATTTTCAGGGCTGAGGTATTTTCTCGCGGCTTCAGAGGTCTGTTCCGGTGTAACGCTGGACAGCTTCTGAACAAGCGCGTCTATAGTTTCGAAAGAGGTCACCAGCTCGAATATTC
>CAYRXJ010000250.1:0-2045 GCA_964428235.1 uncultured Candidatus Bathyarchaeia archaeon
TATGTCTTGCTTATTCAGCTAAGTTGCGGGATGTGTGTGGGATTGTGCGGGAGCTCGTTTGTGCGGATTGTTCGTTATGGTATGGTATCGTGATTTTGAATTTTGACCTCGAATTCCGGCAGAGGCCCACCAGTGATCTGGGTTCCTTGCGCATCGAGTCTTCCAGCGCGGTTGGGAATTACTCGGATGTTGATGTTGGGGTCTTTGTAGCGGAGAGCTTTTCGATGGATGAATTTTGTCCCGCTGTCAGCGATTCCAATTAACGATTTCATGCTGATGGTCTTGAGAACTCTGGGATTGGAGACCAGTTTGGGGTCTCCGGTTAGTATTCCCGGAGTACTGGTGACTAGAACGACTTCGTCTGCGCCGAGAGCTGTTGCCAGAAGGAGGGCCGTCGTGTCGCTCCCTCCTCGTCCAAGGGTGCTAATTCGACCATCCCTGGTCCGGCCGATGAAACCTCCAATGACTGGGACTATTCCGTCCTCAACGACTGGCTTGATGTATTTTCGTATTCGTTCGATGCTTGGTTTCTTGATTGGGTTTGCGTTGGAAAAGGCGTGGTCGGTAATGATCGGCCAATCACGATCTGCGGGATCAAAGTATCGGGCTTGGAGTCCTTGTGATTTTAGTGAGGCTGCGAAGATTCTCGCGCTGGTCCTTTCGCCCATTGCAAGAATATCGTCCCGGTCCGTGTCGACGATCCCCGCTCCCTGGTTCGTCAGTTCTAGAAGTTCATCAGTGGTCTTGCCGACGGCGCTAACAACAACGACGAGTCTGTTGCCCTTGGAATACTCTCTAGAAATTGACTGAGCGGCGAGGCTGACCTTTCTGCCGTTCGTGAGACTGGATCCGCCGAATTTTGCTATGATAAGATGGCGTTGCCGATGGTTCTTTGTGGAGCGATATGGTCTGTGTGCTGCCGCAGAGATTGTTGGTGCTAAAGTCTGATTCTGGTGCTTAGACCCAGGTAGGGGTCTCGGGATCGGTCCTATGCCAGTAAAGATGACCACCCATCCCCAAATCACACCAGAGGCAGACTGTTCTTAGGCGGCGCGATTATTTAGCGTTATGGAAACTGCTTCCGACTGTTCTAAGAGCTAGACGCTCGCTCCGATGACCATCAGGATAAGAGCGATTCCGAGCAAGGCTACTCCCACTCGTGAGGCCATGCCCATTCTCTTCTGCAGGCTCGCGATCTTTGGCATCTCATCCTGACCGGGGGGCTGTTTTGTTAATTGGACGAATTTTCGACCAGATGGGACCATAATGCCGAGGGCGATGATGAGCACGATTAGCCCGACGATCGCGCCTGATGCTACGATTGGGAAGCCTTGAGCGCTTGGCTGATTTGTGGTGTTGACTTGCGTAATGTACCCGAAGAGTGCAATTCCTGCAACGACTGCTAGAATGGCGCTTCCCGCGCTGAACCTGATGTATCTTGGAAGAGCAGATTGGATGAATTCCGTGCGAGAAGGGGGCGACATCTTTGCCAGGGAGGGCATTACGACAGATGTGAATAGTACGGCTCCTCCCATCCACGACACCACGGCACCGATGTGGAGTGCGAGTAGGACGATGAATACTGGATCTGCTGCCAATTTCGGTCTCTTCTTGTCGTTGGGCTTTGGCTTATTATCATCTGCCCAAATGTACAATCAATCGGCGTACTTTTTTCCGTAGAAAACATCTACTCGAGATGCGCGGTTAGCCCTAAACAAGAATTTCGAAGGCGGACGTTTCGCGAGTTTCTTCTCAAAGATTCTTGGCTTTCGTCCGAGCTGGCGATCTCCGCTTGAGAATGTCTCGGTTGGTTCAAGAACTCTTAATGCCCCCATCCGTAACTACTCGTTTCGTCCTTGTGCGGAATCTTCGGCTGTGTTCTCCACGACAATAAACAGGCCGCACCCCTAATTCATGCAGCCCTCAAACGGTTGGAATATCGAGGATATGACTCGGTCGGAGAAGTCACCATCCAAAATGGAACGCTGACTGTAAAGAAAGATAGCGGGAGACTTGACGATGTTCATGCGAAATACAACCTTGAC
>CAYRXJ010000251.1:0-2039 GCA_964428235.1 uncultured Candidatus Bathyarchaeia archaeon
GATAAGAACTACTTTTTATAAAGGGGAAGAGTTCGTCAAAACTTGCCTTTGAAACGGACCCGTCTGACGTCTATGCAGACCTTCAGAGAGGAGAAACTGGAATCCTAGTCCTTGATGCACGCACAACTGAATCCTTTGCCAAGGGCCACGTCCCAGGCGCGATCAGTTTTCCGCACAGAACAATCGAAGCCTCTACGGTATCCTCACTGCCCAAAGACAAAACAATCGTCACATACTGCGACGGAGTTTTCTGCAACGCATCGACAAAGGCCGCCGCGAAACTTACCGCTCTGGGATTCCGAGTCAAGGAAATGCTCGATGGAATGGCAGGCTGGAGAGAAGAAGGCTATCCGGTCGAGACCGGTCTAAAACCGGTCAAACTCGAGCACTGAAAGAAGACAGTCATCTCACACCAGCTCGTCGCTCGACCAGGGAGCCGTCAGGCGGCTACCAATAGGTCTTCTTCAATCCTAGAAGATACGCCCCATAATTTGTGCCGAAATGAATTGGAGGCGTTACCAGAACCACTAACAGCACAGATATCGGATCCATCGCAAAAAACGGGTACGAGAACAAGAGAGCGCCCATCACGAAGTCAAGCTGGTCCACAACAGGAAAGAGTCTGCCCGGGTTCATCCCGAGCCTCCGTTTGACGAAAGCTCCCAACAGATCGCCGAGAACAGCACCTAGACTGATCGCGAAGCCGGCAATTGCGAGACGAGAATCGATGAGAGATTCAGCGAGCCCTATGAGGGAGCCCGCGATAATTCCGGCAAAGAATCCCCTTACGGTCTTGTGAGAGCCAAAGATCGGATGACCGTCCCATAGCTTTCGTCCCCCATCGAGAGGCCTACCTCCACCAAAAACGAGAGGTGCGGCGTTGGCGACATAGGATGGTCCGATGAATAGGAGCGCCGTCCCGATGATTCCAACCATCAGCTTCTCAGAACGCCTTTTCCGACGGGCTGGAGGGTTCGATAGTTAAGGGATTTCGAGCCTGTCAGGCATCTTCAAGTCCTTCACTAGTAATCCGGAATAGAGCTCTCGGAGCTTGAACCGTCCTCCCATCAAGCTTCTCTAGCACCAACTCTCTGACATCCGCTTTCGCCGTGTGTCGCAAACGAGCGACCGTGCTCGACCAGTGTTCAAGCGACCTTGTTGCGACAGGTTCAACGATCCATTCTCCCGGTCCGGGCTGGCTGTGCACCTCACCAGTCAGAATCGTTACTAGTGGATATCGTCTCGAAAGGTCCGCGAGGTACGCAAGTTGACGATTCAACTCCCGATTTTGCGCTACCGTTTCCTTCCGTTTTCCAAGACTCGCTCTGTAAAGCCCTGTGATGGAGTCGATTACCAGCAAGGTTCTAGTCTTGGTCATCAGATTCTCGAAGGCTTCGGTAATCACGATCTGGTCTTGAAAGTCGCCCGGTCGGAAGATGATTATTTGTTCAAGTGATGCCGGGTTGAGGGGTAGAGATTCAAGTCTCTGAGCTGAGAAAGATTGGTCCGAGTCGACATACAACACCTTGAACTTCTGACGGGCCGCCTCTATCGCACACTGGACCGCGAGAATCGTCTTGCCAGAGGACGCCTCACCATAGACCAGGCTGATCTCGTTAAGGGAAAATCCGCCCTTGAGAAGACTGTCGATGTTGCTGCAGCCAGTGCTCAGTTTGTCCAATCAGATACCTTAACCCTAGTCCCTGGTCCCCGCTCTATGCTCTCGCAAGGTTCTGGATGAGAAAAAGATTGGTTGTTCAAGAACTAGACTCAAAGTCGTCAATCATAGTTGACGGTCCCGCCTCAGTCAACCTTGTACGCGGAGAGGCCACGAGCCTCGGTGCCCCACTCACCAGCAACGCCTGGAATGTCTTACGTAAAGACCAACGACTCACTCTTGAAACCACCAACCACTGCTCGATCGACGTCCGACTCGCAAAAGGCGGAACAAGCACCAGAATCGCAGGCTCGACAATCCCCGTAGGCTGGACAGAGGCATCCCACCTGGCCACAGCCACCCGTAGCGTGATCGTGGTCCT
>CAYRXJ010000252.1:0-2015 GCA_964428235.1 uncultured Candidatus Bathyarchaeia archaeon
ACGAAGAGGCCATCGAACAGTTCAATAGAGCGCTACAAAGCGACTCTAAAGATGCTCTCTCCCAGGGAAACATCGGACTCGCACACATCCAGCTGGGACAATTCGAACTCGGACTCAAAGAGTTAGACAAAGTCGACAACATAGACGATACACAGATCCAAGGCGACATTGTCTATGCCTTCGCAAAGGCCGGACAAATAGACCGTCTCAAGAACCAGATTGGCAGACTGTTAGTCGAAGAAAAGAAGAACCACGAACTAGCATTCGCGCTCGCGAGCGCCTATGTCAATCTCGGTGACAATGACAGGGCTATCGAGTGGCTGGAGGTAGCCTACCGAGAACATGTATCTGCTCTCGTGACAGCCCAGCACAATTTTGCCTTCGATAGGATACGCTCGGATCCCCGATTCAAGGCTTTGATGAAGAAGCTCGGCTTTTGAGACCCCTAGCCAAGTATAGCTCCGATCTCCCCTTCCGTTTTTCCGCTCTGGAGGTTATGCTGAGGATCAGCCTTTCCATTCGGTCAAGCTGAGCTTCTTCCCGTTTCTTGGGACCAGTTCTACGTTTAAGCAGCCTTCGTCTGAACCGCACGACATCGAGCGCCACTCGTCCCAGTTGATACGTGTCAGCAGATCCCGTGTATCGAAAATTGGTCTTCCTTAGTCTTCGAACCAAGAAACGAGAGAGCTGCTCTGCAATCCTTCTAATCTCCGCCAGATCAGAACCTCGATTCACCAAAAAGAAACCCGGATGGCTATTGTGCAAGATAGTATTGTCTCATAGAAGAACCCGAATCCGAGAGCTACCTTGTAGCAAGAGAAAAAGCGCGTCTTCTGACCACAATCGCATTCGAGAAACCACCAGACCGGGAGGCGGAATTCCTGATTTTTCACGCAGTAATTCCCCGCGTGATTTCTGAGCTTTCCAGAGGGGCCCCCTGGTCAGATTTTCCCGCGACATTCTTCCTTCGTGCACAGAAGATCAGCCGTGAAAAGCGATAGCTAACGCCCGTGTCCCTTGGCTGCTTATATCTCGCGCTTGACATTGTTACTAGCTAACATTGAGTAAGCTAGCCAACCCCTGCACGCCACCCAACGTCTCCGATCTAGTCAGTGGAAAGAGCCAGTTGTGCAGGAGAGACATTTGCGCTGTCATCAAAGCAGTCCGCAAACTCGGATCTGAGTGGCGAATCCTGATCAGCTACTACCTGAAAGACGGTCCGATGCGCTTCAACGATCTCCTACGAAAAGGCCAGCCCGACGAGCTCAACGCCCGAACACTATCCCGGACTCTGAAATACCTCCAACAGAACGGTCTCGTCGAGAGAACAGTCGTCGGCACAGAACCTTTCGCGGTCGTCTATAGTCTCACCGAGAAAGGCCATGATCTGGGAGATATCATGGGCGCCTACCGTCGCTGGGGCGAGAAATGGACCCCAAGCATCGTTCATCCTCTTCCTTACAGACCCGTCGAAGGCCAAGTCATAGCTCGAAAAACCGGATAAGAAGTGGTTTCAGCAACCTCTGCCTTCCACACCTCAATTCTGTTGAAATAACCGGTTTTGTATTAATCACATAATTCAGTCGCCGAGGCCAGTCTTAGGAACAGGCAAAGGAAAGTCTGAAATTATCTCAAGAACAATTCTCAGAACTGCCTTGCAGCTCTCTCGCGTGACCCGCATAACAGCCAATCTCGTTGGCATGATGTTGTTCGTCCAGGTCATTCTCGGAGGAACTGCCTTCATCCTAGACACTCCGGTCATCTACCATCTCATCTGGGGGATACTAACCCTCATCGTACTGATACTCGCAACCGTCCTCGCGTCCAGAGCCTACGGGACAGGCGCCACCCTGTTCAAAGTAGCAACAGTAGCCATCCTCGACTTTGTCCTCCAAGGAATAATCGGACTCTTCTCCTTCAACGCCGGAGTCCCACTTGTCATCCATCTAACAAACGCGTTCGTGCTCGCCATCCTAGTAACATACCTAATCAGCTTCGCGGACACAGCCGACAAA
>CAYRXJ010000253.1:0-1939 GCA_964428235.1 uncultured Candidatus Bathyarchaeia archaeon
CGAACAGAGTCAATGGCAGGCTGTATGGCGTTCGGGTTTCCAGTAGACACGACCGCAAGATAAACTCCACCATCCGACATTTCTCTCACCAGTTCGGCAACATTGCCTGAGGGGGAAACGAATGTCATACTTGCCCTTAACTTCCGGGCCATCTCAATCCGGCAAGGAACAATGTCAGATCCTATCACAGGCCTTGCTCCTATCTGCTTGAGGATTTGGATCTGGGTCAATCCTGTTGGCCCTAGACCGATAACCAACACCTTGTCGCCAGAGTTCACATGCGCTTTGCGTAGTGCCCTAACGCAGCAGGCAGCTGGTTCTATCATTGCTCCTTCCTCAAATGTCACCTTTTGAGGAAGCTCTACGACAGCTCCACGGTCCACATTAGCTCGGGGAACTCGGAAGTAGTCTGCTAGCCCGCACGGATCGAAGTTTGTTGCCTTGAAGAAATCACACATCGTGTAATGTCCTCTCTCGCAGTAGTAGCAGTTGTAACAGGGAACATGGTGGTGAGCGAGGACTCGGTCCGCTTCCTGAAGATTCTCCACTCCACGACCGACCTCCGCGACTGTGCCGCTAACTTCGTGGCCAAGGATTCCGCCCTGTCCATATCCTCCACGGAGTTTCTCGAGATCTGTTCCGCAAATTCCGGCTGTCGCTAGCTTTACGAGGATCTCTCCGGGTTGCAGTTTTGGCTTTGGGACTTCCTTGACTTCGGCGTGTCCCTTTCCAGTAATTAGGCACGCTAGCATGTTGAATTGCCTAGGTGCTGCTCGACTTAACGAGTTTTCGGTCGCGGTTGCCATTTGACTTGTTTGCGCTTAGAGTTTATTCCATAAGAAGAGTAGATGAGCCATGAATAGTAGTAAAGGTTCGTGGTCCTATGCCACTATCGCGGTCGCGGGGATCCAAGGATTCCGTCAAGTTCATGCAAGTTCTTGATCGATCGGTGTACCTTAGACTGAAACAACTGGCGATTCAGCGAGGAGTCACTGTCCAAGAGCTTATTCGTGTTCTCCTGATTCCCGACTGGCTGCATGGAGATGAGGAAAGACGGTTGAAAACCGAGTTCGAGAGACGTCATCGTCGTTCCACGCAGAAGAGGCTTTTCAGGACCTCCCTTCAACGACCATTAGTCTCCGCGAGAAAGAATTAGCTTCTCCGAGCCAGAGAAAACTGACTGGGACTTTGAACGAGCGTTCCCAATCATAATATACCATTATTCCACTTCTTGATCGGGTTCTCTCTTGATCAAGGATCTCGACATGGAAATGGGGAAGAGAAGTGTTGACTCCGTAATCATTTTTGGAGATTCGACAGTAGGAAATCCTGATCTCAGATATGTCGCTGGAACTTCTCTTCCGAGAGGCGGAATCTATCTCAAGCGCCGGTCAAACGATCCAACCCTAATTGTCAGCAACATAGATGTGGGCAGCGCTCGTCAAGGAACGGTCCGCAACATCAAGACTTACTCTGATTACGGCTATGAACGCATTTCCAGCAAGTACGACCGAGACGAGGCGAGGGTCCGTTTCTACCAGAAGATCATCAAGACTGAGGGTCTTCACGAGCCCACGATCGTGGGAGGACGGAACGAGGTCCCAAACTCACTCAATATGATCGATGCGTTGCGACAGAGACGCATCAAGCTCGTTCGAGGAAAAACCCCGACAATTATCGAGGCTGCGCGTGAGACTAAGGATCGTCTGGAGATCGAGCGTCTTCGCGATCTTGGAAAGAGAACCATTACGGTTATCGAGAAAACTCTCGAGTTTCTCAGAAGTGCAAAAGTCAACGGAAAGAAGGTGTCAATCAGATCGAAGCCTCTGAGTGTCGGAGCCGTCAAGAAGGTCATAGGAAGGTCGCTCTCCGAAGAGAACCTGGTGGCTCCGGAAGACACGATTTTTGCACCTGGGAAAGGGTCGAGCGACCCGCACTA
>CAYRXJ010000254.1:0-1884 GCA_964428235.1 uncultured Candidatus Bathyarchaeia archaeon
CTCCTCTCCCCCATTCGGCCATTTTCTTGGGTCGAGAGCGGAGAACGCCCAAAGGGGTTCGATCGTGGACATGAACGAGCTATGGTGAACTGCCTCGTTTCCCGGTCGATAATCCTCAGTCTCACAGTTCCATCCACCATCCTCTCTCTGGTTTTTTACAAGCCACTCGAACATCTCTCGGACTCGATGATCATGTTCGAAACCAAATTCGACTAGTGTTCGCGCCATGTTTCCGGTGACACAGGGCTCCCAAACAGCACGCCAGCCACGCAGATCATCATCAGGATATTTCGGTGTAGGCCATGTCCGATCTTGTTGATCCATGATCGTCAGAAAATACTCACAACCCTTCTTGATCGACGGGTTTGAACCGGGAACTCCCATCTCACCAAGAAGAATCAGCGGCCAGACAGTAGCTCGCCATTTTGGCCAGTACACATCTTCAGCATCGCCCCAGTATCCCTGAGGGTTCTGCTCTCTCAGGCAATCGGCGACTGGGCCCCATGACGCAATCTTGTTTCTTGCCGCTACAACTTCAGGATCTTGATCGGATCTTCCGATGATGTCCCGGAGAGTCCAATACCGAATTGGAGGGCTCTCACTCTTCAACAGCCATTCGACTGTTCGATCTGTCTCGCCAATCTCAACCGTATTCGACAATCTGTTGATTCTCCTTTCAAACCACAGAACAGGTCCCGCGAATTAAAGCGAACTCTACAGAATCGGAAGACCTAACTAGAGTACTTCAGAAAGTGCTCTTCGAGCTCCTTCCTCATCGGACTCCCACGAGTCTCTGGCTTTGTTGCCTTGAGGGCTGCCGCCATGTTCCCGTATGTGAGTGCTTTCGTGTCTTCTAGTCCAAGCACTTTGTAAGCGGCGAAGGCTCCGACGAAAGCGTCTCCGCAACCTGTAGTATTGATGATCGTCTTGCCCATTTTTGTCAGGCTGACACTTTTCATCTTTGTCTGTTTTCCTTTGTCGTAGAATTCGAAGCCCTTGTTGCCCAGAGTGATGAGAACTTTCATCTTCGGTGCAACCTTGTTGAATGCTGTAACTGACTCAGTCAGTGTCTTTGTTTTTGAGAATGCCAGCGCTTCGTGTTCGTTCATTACAAGATAGTCTATGCCTCCCATTTCGTCGGTGAATTCTTGCATTCCGAATCTCGTCAGGACCCCTGGGTGCCAAAGAACTGATCTTCGCAAGCGTCGACCTTCTGAGAGTATTCTGCCTGCAACCATTCTTGGGGGATCGATCACTACCATCATCTTACAGTTCCCGAAATGACTCTGGACCTCAGGGAGCATGACGTGATCTTTTGTCAGGCGAGCGTTCGCGCCGAAATGCGCCTCGATATTGTTCTTCCCTTTCTCGTCGACAGTAATGTATGCTTGACCAGACTCGAATTTGGGAAGTGTCTGAACCGCCGATATGTCTACTCCCTCCTGTTTGAGAATTGTCAATTGTTTTCTGCCGATCTCATCGTTTCCAAGACATGCAAGTAACGCTACCCTCTGGCGGCCCAGAATTCGGGATGCTGCAACTGAAACATTTCCTCCTTTTCCACCTGGGACCCGGTCGAGCTTTTCCACAACCACTTCCTCTCCGGGTTTGGGAAGTTTTTTGACGAAGATGTTAACGTCCCAATTGAGAGCTCCCGTCACTACGAGATCTGCTGGCAATCTACAGCCCGCACTCTAGCCAGGAGAATCGAGACGAAGGTGCGTTTTAGGTCTTCAACGCGGCGGCAATGACAGGCGCGACTGAGACCTTGCTTATCGGGCTGGGCATGGTGTCTGTTCCGATGATCTTGACTGCTCCTGCTGCCTTGATCCGTTTCAATGCCCCGTCCGCTAACACCGGGTGGGTGCAGAGCACAAAGACCCG
>CAYRXJ010000255.1:0-1831 GCA_964428235.1 uncultured Candidatus Bathyarchaeia archaeon
TTTTCACCTAGTGAGGTTGGCCGAATGTTAAACTGTGGACGAAAACAATTTCTGGACTGACCGGAAATGCTATTGGACTCGGGGGGCTCAACGCAATTCTAGTGATTTTCGGAGTCTTTTGGATCGCTAACGACATTCCGCCTTTCATCCTGACGGGATCCAGAATACTCTTCGCAATGTCATTTGACCGCGTTCTCCCAGCTCGTCTCTCAAATATCAACGACAGATTCCACTCCCCTGTTATTGCCGTAATAGCAACGGGATTAGTAGGAATCCTGGGTTGCTTCTCGGAATCGGGGATTGTAGACGCTGGAGGAACCTTGAACCAAGCAGGCAATACTGTACTTAGTCAAATCCTTGGGAGTGGGGGAGGAGTCCAAATCACAGACTTTTACGACTCCTTCTTCTTTACACTCTTCACTTTGTCTCTCGTTATCCTACCTCTGAGAGCAAGTAGAAAACAGATCTTCGAAACTGCGCCATACAAACCGGGTGGAAAATGGGGAATGGTCATTCTAGGTTTGGCGGGTTTCGGTGCAAATCTCTTTGTCGACTACGAGTTCGGAGTTGCTCCGGGCGGAGACTTTGCGATCGGAAGCTCGAGCCCTGTCACCTATGCAATAATTTTCGCAGTGTCAGTTGCAATCCTTGGCCTCGTCATATTCTTCGCACATAGACTTCGAAAAGGTATCGCATACTCTACCATATTCGCCCAAATACCCCCCGAGTAAATCGCGCGCTCACCTATTGGCGCCACGCGGAGCCAGCAGGCCGGACGAGCGATTATCTTATCTTCTTCGCCACCAGTATACGAATGTGAAGCCGCAGCCCGCGGTAAATCCGATTGACAAATTCGAACAGGGCCTGATCCGCGGGGGCAGCCGGTGGATAGCGGATCTGACCGAATTTTTTCGGGATTATCGAGTTGACGACATAACTTTCTCACTTTACGCAAAAGGCAAGACTCGGAGCTCCGGATTTTTCCTGTCGAAGTTGGCGGCTTGGACCATCCTGCCAAACTACAAAGTTGGACTCTTTTGTGTAGACAAGGCTGATGAAGACTTGACTACCGAGAGGCTTCGAAAACTGATCACATTGGTCAATAGAGCAACCGAGCGCGAGGAGTTTCATTGGTCATGGCTGATTGTTCTTTCAAATCGAAATATCTCGTCTGGAATGCTCTCATTTGTAACCCAGTACGATAAGAAAGAACTCGGACTTGCAGTCGCAAGCACTTCGTCCGGCCAGTTACTTCTAAGTAACAACCAAGTTGGAAAGGCAATCCGAAAGCAGTTGGGACTTGACAAAGCGCTCAAGGTGAACTGATCACGGAGAAGCTGGCTAAAACTCAAGTGTCCGTCCTCGCGGCCTACAGCATGCCATTCGTGCTACTTATCGCACTAGTGATCAGTGACATTCTGCAGGCATACGGATTTTTAGAGACTCTCCCCCGACTGGTCTTTCTAAGCGCCTCGTTCCCAGTTGGTTTCTCTCTCGGCAGACTCATCTACGTGAGAAGGTCTCACGTCGAAATACTATTTGATGACGCGATGTTCAGAGTCTTCAAAGGCACAAAGGAGACTAAATCTGATCTCTGGAAGAACTATAAGTTTGTCTCAATCGCTCTTGACCAGTACGGTCGACCAGATCTAAGACTCTACAAGACACTGGATGGAGATTACGTGAATTTGCCGATTTCCCGCACAAACGCAGAACCGCAAGGCTTTCGGGACTACGTTCAGCGACACTTATCCTCACGGAACCCCGAGCGCGTTAACCCTCGAGTCGTTGAAGCCGTTTGATTTTTCCCTTCTCCAGTTCTACGATGTAA
>CAYRXJ010000256.1:0-1825 GCA_964428235.1 uncultured Candidatus Bathyarchaeia archaeon
CATTGGAGACGCGCTGAAGAGGGTCGGGTCAGACCTCGTCGACTTCAAGTTCGAAGGAATCGACACCTCAGACCAGTTCAGAGACCGGCTTTTCTGGATCAAACAGAAAGCCGCCACTTCTGACGTCCTAAGAATGGAGACCGCGAAGGACATCGGAGCAAGTCTCGGCTCTTCTCAAGGAGCAGGCTTCGGATCCGGCATGGTGCTCATACCTCAAGTAATGAACGCCCAGATGCAAACGCCGACACAACCCCAAGCACTGCTAGTCGCTTGTCCAAAATGCGGCAACGGGGTTCAGCAAGGTGCCAAGTTCTGCCCCAACTGCGGAGCGACCATGTTCACGCCACCCGCCCAAACAACACCCTGCCCGAACTGCGGCAAGCCGGTAGCCACTGGGACAAAGTTCTGCCCCGAATGCGGGCAAAAGATGCAGTAGACTATAGCCGCGCAACTTACTTCAGATAACCCAGAGCGTCACGGAGACCGTGCCAAAGTGCTCATTTCTCCCTAGGAAATATGCATAATCCGACACTTTTCCCGTTTGAAATCGCATTTTTCTTCGCGAAAATCGTTCGGGAGGTAGGGTAGGGCACCACTCTCAAAGAAGGAAACCGCCTCCCGGCGGCTTGTTCTTTCCGGTCTTCTGGGGTCTCTGTGTTCTCGCTCCCTGGGGCTAGAAGAGCTTCGTTGGTTACCGATAAGAGACAAATTCTGGCTTTTCAGGACAAGGGTATAAGAATCGGACGGAGACGATGGGCGGGTTCCCTTAACAGGAAACTAGAAACTCTATGCTAAAGAAGCTGGACGGTCAATTTGTGGTTCCAGGTGAAAAGCTGGGGGTGGTCGAAGAGTTCATGCCTGGACGTGGAACCGTTGAGGTTGATGGCACAGTCTATTCCTCACAGACAGGCGTGGCGGCAGTTGACAAGAACCGTCACATAGTATCTGTAAAAACCTCCGCGGGCCCACCCATAGTTCCCGATGAGGGCTCGACGATAATCGGAGTCATCGAAAAGGTTCAGGAGAAGATGGCCATTGTTAACATAGTCATGGTGGATGGGCACAAGCTACAACCACCCTTCACCGGCATGCTGCATATTTCAAACTCGAGCCCGCGATTCGAACGGTTTATGGGAGATGTTTGCAAACCAAACGATATCATCCGTGGAAAGGTCATCGACGTCAGCCAACGTATTCCCAAGCTCACGACCGTAGGCCGAGACATGGGCGTTATCAAAGCATACTGCTCGAGGTGCGGAGGCGAACTCGTGCTCTCCGGACGAATCCTCCGATGCACACTATGCCTAAACGTTGAAAGGCAACGGCTAGCAGACGACTTTGGCGCTGGAGGAAACAGCCCAAGTTGAAAGTCAACGTCCTCAAGAAATCCAAAGGGTTCCTCAAAGTCGAAGTCGAAGGCGAAGGCCACACGTTCGGCCATCTAATGCAGGACGCACTATTAGAGGATAAGACCGTTGACTGGGCCGGATACGATCTTCCGCACCCTCTTTTCACTCGACCCACGATAACCGTAAGAATGAAAGGCGAGGCTTCCGCAGAAAAAGCTCTAGAACGCGCCGCCAAGAAGGTCCATCAAGACACAGACGAGTTCATCGAGAAGTTCACCGCAGCTGTCGCGTCCGAAGCTGAAAACTAGACAAACCCCTTCCCGGCCGGAGGGCATCATCTTCGACTTCGATGGTACTCTCTATGGAGACTGGAGACTGTGGATCTCAATCATCGAAGAGACTCTCCGCGAGTTCAATGTTCCGGCGACAGGTCACGAAGCCCTTGAACTAGCGAGAAACCAGATAGAAAATGGAGA
>CAYRXJ010000257.1:0-1782 GCA_964428235.1 uncultured Candidatus Bathyarchaeia archaeon
TCCTTTGCCAGGCCCGCCAGGACCCGGGGATGACCTGACTTGCCGAAATTGGGGACGTAGAGGCCATGTCTGAGGCCTTTCTGAGCCCGATATTTCATGGCACCCCCTTGGAATATTGATGGATAAGGCGAAGGTGACTGTATCTATTGCGCTGTCTGGTCAACTGCCTCGGGACATTATTCAGATAAACAAGCATGCCCAGATATTGCTAGGAACGGAATCAAAAAATGGAAGTCCACGGTTCCATACTTGAAGCGATAGGAAATACTCCTCTCGTCCGGCTCAACAAGGTTACCAAGGGTCTCAAACCCACGATTCTTGCCAAACTTGAGTGTCTCAACCCTGGGGGGAGCGTAAAGGATCGGATAGGGGTCGCGATGATCGAGCGAGCCGAAAGAGAAGGAAAATTGCGCCCGGGTGGAACGATTATTGAGCCTACGTCGGGTAACACCGGTGCAGGGTTGGCAATGGTGCCCTTTGTCAAAGGATGCAAGAGCATTTTCTTCATGCCGGACAAGATGAGCGAGGAAAACCGAAGCTTGCTCCGAGCCTATGGGGCCAAAGTGGTCGTAACCCCAACAAATGTGAGCCCTGATTCTCCAGAACACTACACCAAAGTTGCGGCGAAACTAGCTCACGAGACCCCGAATGCCTTCATGCCGAACCAGTACGAGAACCGTTCGAATCCTGACACACATTACCGGACAACTGGCCCCGAGATCTGGAGCCAGACACGTGGAAAGGTCGATGTCTTTGTGGCTGGTATGGGCACTGGAGGGACAATTACGGGAACCGGCCGGTTTCTGAAAGAGAAGAAGAAGAGTCTGCGAGTGGTGGGTGCAGATCCCGAGGGGTCAATTTTCTATTCCCGATTTCACAACCAGGCCGAGACACCTCATCAGTACAAAGTCGAAGGAATCGGTGAAGACTTCATGCCCGGAACAATGGATCTCTCGACAGTCGATGATGTAATCCAAGTCTCAGACAAGGATGCGTTCCGGATGGCGCGTCGCCTCGCGCGGGAGGAAGGGGTTCTCGTCGGAGGGTCCGGCGGGACAGCGGTTCAAGCTGCCTTGAAAGTTGCGGAGGATATGAGTGACGAGATTATCGTCACTCTTTTGCCAGACACTGGACGGAACTACCTCAGCAAGTTATACTCGGACAAATGGATGATTGAGCAGGGCTTGCAGTAGATTAAAGGCGAGCACGTAAGTTGAGAGACAGAGACGTGATGAATCTGTTGGACCAGATCGAACTCTACGTTTTGGACCTTCCCGGAGGAAGAGTTGAGCAGAAAGACTACTGGCTATTCGTTTTCAATAGCATGAAGAGCGGCTTGCTGATGACGAAGGCAATGGAAGATCATCTCAATTACAAACTCAGAAGTCTAGGTGTGGACGCTCAGCGCCATTAGAATCTGTTTGGCGAACATAAGCCAGGCAGGGATCAGCCGCCTAGGATTGTATTGGCTCCGTTGCCACTTGACCGCCTCTAAGGAACAGTCTGAACGAAGCTCCTTGGACAATCTCAGGGTTGTGCGTCGCAATAATGAATGTCATATCGTCCGATCGAATGATGTCCTGCACGAGCCGCAAGACCGCGCGCGAGCTATCTTGGTCCAAGTTCCCAGTGGGCTCATCCATCAGGACAACTCTGGGACGGTTCGCTATCGCCCTCGCAATAGCAACTCGCTGTTGCTCTCCAGCGCTCAACTGAGAAGGTCTGTGGCGCTCTTTTCCAGCTAATCCGACTTGGTTAAGAATTTCAACGGCCCTCGCGTCT
>CAYRXJ010000258.1:0-1749 GCA_964428235.1 uncultured Candidatus Bathyarchaeia archaeon
TCAAGAATGTATCTGTTTTTATCGCAAACCTTCAGAGGAAGCCGGCCACTTACTCGGGTTTTCCTTTCATTATCGAAGTTGGCATCGCGAGCGGGAAGAATATAGAAGCCCAAGGAAAAATACTCCTCTTTCGGTTCGCCAACAAGATTCCACTTTTGTTCGATGAAGCCAGTGATGTTTCCTGGAAGGTTGTTGATCAGATTGACTGGCGTGGCTACAAGGTCATTCCGGGCGAAACGCCCCTAGCAATCTTTGTGCACGTTTGTAGTACAAAGATTCCTTACAAGACGGTTGGGAAGGAATTCATCGCCGATCGGCCTGAGGTCGAGCACGAGATCCTCAATGCCATGAGGGAAGCCTCCAGGAACCTCAGACTCTATCTTTCCCGAAGGGAGCATCTTGCTCAAGAGAAAAAACGGGTCGACGTCTTCGAGAAGTATCTTCCAAAGGTTGCTCAGTTCTCCACGAAGCTCTCCAAAGAGAAGAAGGAGCCCGATATCAAACCGTTGCTAAAAGGACTGATAAGATATGGTGCGAAAGAGGAAAGCGAAGAGCCGCCACAGTAAGGGAGTCATCAAAGAGAGGAAAGAACACGTTCTCTCCTCTCTAGAGGGACTTGGTAGCCAAGTCTACGGCCAGATCGAGAAGAAGGAGTTCCCCTCCTTCAAAATGCCCAGCAGGTCCACTGCAAACATAATCTACGACGATAAAACGCGACAGTTCATTCTCGGAAAGAGAAGCGTCAAACGAAGTGCACGCAACTTTGGGCAGATCCGACCTTTTACCCAGCTTCTTTGGACAGCCATGTTTACTGACGAGCTGACAGGCCAGAACAAGACCAGCACCCTCAGGGATGTGTTCTATTCTGCTCAAGCCTACGAGATGGATTTCCAGGATCAACAGGAAAGCGACAATCTGATCACAGATCTCGAGACAATTACCGGATACTCGAGAGAGGACTTCAACGTTTATCCTGAAGAAAGAAGCGCGATCTTTGGAGACCTGACAATAGAGTACACTGTCCCGGGATACGAAGGTCGCCGCCTCAATCTCGCATCCCACCCTGACGGAGTCATGATAGGGCCCGCTCTGACTACTTCGGAGTTCGTGCGCCCTGACAGTAAGAAAATCGACAAGGTGATTGCCATCGAAAAGGGTGGATTATTCACACGATTCATCGAAGAACGCGTTCACCAACGTTTCAAAGCCCTGCTTATCCATACCGCAGGTCAAGCACCCCGAGCGACAAGGTTCCTCCTCCGTCGCCTCAACCAAGAACTCGATATTCCGGTCTACATCTTTACAGACGGGGACCCATGGGGAATGCACATCGCAATGGTCATAATCTCGGGATCGGCGAACGCTGCCCACTTGAGGGAACTTAACACTCCGGACGCGATCTGGGGCGGAGTCTGGGCAACCGACATAGTGGATTACAAACTTCCAAGCGATCCCTTGACAGACTTGGACATGAAAAGACTGAATGAACTGGAGAAGGATCCCCGATACGCTGGAGGTCTATGGCAAAGAGAGATTGACACTTTCCGGAAAGTTCGCAAGAAGTCCGAACAGGAAGCTTTCAGCAGGTACGGGTTGACATACATTGTTGACGAGTACTTGCCGAAGAAACTGAAGCTGAAGACCAACTAGACACCTAACTGAATATCCACTATGCTCGTTAAAAGGAAGGCATTTTAGTGGACGGTCGTCCTCGCTTTCTGGATCTAGTTGCGTCGTCCGCGTATGGTC
>CAYRXJ010000259.1:0-1720 GCA_964428235.1 uncultured Candidatus Bathyarchaeia archaeon
AACTCTTTTGTATTCCCTTCCCCCCTTTTTTTCCGGTCTCTCGCTGTCTGGGGTGGAGAATTGGCTTGTCTCGTTGATCGGGGGCGATTGTCGCCTTGGATGGCTTTGCGAAAACTCGGTTTTCCCCCGTGAAAGATGCGTGTTTGTTCGCACCCCCTCCCTGATCTGCGATCAGGGCTGATAATGGGCGATTTTAGGTAGGGTCCTGTAATAGATTATACGCATCTGCTTCTCCTCTCTCTTCCGGCACTAGTGTCTAAGGATCAGAGAGAGACGGCGAGGACGGAAGCGTTCAGTGATGGTGTCATTGCTTTTGCCATCACGCTTCTGGTCTTGAATCTGAAGGATCCACTATTGGATCCAGCACTGGCGCAGAAATCATTGTTCCAGGGACTTCTTACTCAGTGGCCTGCTTTCTTCGCGTTCGTCACAAGCTTCGCTACGATACTGATAATGTGGGTGAACCATCATAACATGTTCACGTTCATCAAGCGGGTGGACACAACGCTACTGTTTCTGAATGGCTTGTTATTGTTCTTCATCGTGCTTACGGCGTTCACTACGCTTCTCGTTGCGAACCATGTTGGCCTGGTCCAGACGGACGACGGTAGGACGGCGGCAGCGGTTTATTCTGGCAACGCTACGATTCTAGGGATTGTTTGGTCAGGAATATCGTACTATGTTGCAAGGAGCGGGTTTGTCGCCTCTCGTCCTGGCGGTTACCGATACCTGATCGGTCCCGTGCCCTACGCTATTGCTTTCGGGTTGAGCTTTGTTAGCGCGTTCTCCAGCCTGGTGGTGGTCCTGATCGTCGCGGCGTTCTGGACCCTTGCCTCGCGAGGCTTCTGGAGAACAGCCCTAGCGCAAACAGACTAGCATGCAGCTACCCGCAAAATAGGGGACTAGTCCTAAGCAATAACCCAGGACTCTTCAGATTTCTCCAGCTGTTCCCTGAATCGGTCGGGAGGTCCAGACTTTGTCCTCCTGACCTTCTGCTCTTGCACTAATCGATCTCTGACGAGGGTGCGCTGTTTGAGATACTTCTCCAGCTTCGTCGCAGTCCAGAGTCGGAGAAGCTCCGGACTCTTCGCTTGAAGCTTCTTGAACTCCCTGGTCATGTCCGCACTTTTCTTGCCTTTGAGCACAGGGTCGTTGTGAATTTCCTTCTCGAGAAACTCGTTCAACCCGTCAGACTCATCCTCCGCTAACCTTTCATCGCGGCGGAGTGTGCGATACGATTCAAGCTGTTCCATGACTGGGAGGACGATGTCACGGACTATACGATCGCAGGGCAAGAACTAGGGGACCCTACTCAACGCGATAGTCCACTCTAGAATAATAGGATAGCTGAAGGCTATTCGCTGATGCTCAATTCTCTGAAAGCTTTCGAGAATATAGTCTGCCCACCATGCTCCCTCGCGTCGCGTTGATCCGCCACGACCAGACAAAACTGCTCGGCTCAGCCCCGCATAGATTCCAGCAGATCGAGTAGAGCTTCTCTGAACCGAGACAGGCCGGCCGAGATCTTTCTCTAGCTGGGAGGCGACTGTGTTCAGTTTTCCGTAGAGGGTTTCGATGGGACTTGTGATTGGATGCTGAGCCGTTATGCGGTTTGGGAAGTCAAAGAAAATTGGGAGCTTGGATTTGACCCTGGACCTATGGTTTCGGTTGGCTTGGTCTGTATGTGGCGAAGATGGTTCCGGGGTCTTGTCGGGTGGAT
>CAYRXJ010000260.1:0-1717 GCA_964428235.1 uncultured Candidatus Bathyarchaeia archaeon
GCGAACTTATCAGGTCGTTCACACGAATTGGCCGTAGTTTGAAACTGTCTCTCACCAGAGCGTACTCTTGGCTCAGCAGTCACGGATCGGTTGTTCTGTTGGTTCTTTTCTTATCGGTTTTAGCGGACATTCTTGCTAGACAAGTCACTGTACAGCTTTTGGGAGAGTGGAGTTTCTGGACGCTTGTTTCCTTCTGGATCGCAGTTCTATTGCTAACTGCCAGGGTAAGCCGTTTCCACGGAAGGATCAGGCGTTCAATCAGATTGGCTATCTATCTCGGGGGTCCCAGCCTCGTTTTGGTTGTCATATTGGTAGGATATGTTCTGAGAATGAGCGATTTGTTTTGGTCCGCGATTGTGGGGATGTTCACCTTCTTTTCTATGGCACAGTTCTACGAGGTACTCGAAAATGCGAGTACAAGCCGGATACTCCCTCCCGTCAGCACTACTCTCGAGGACCAAGCCATTCTGAGCAAGGCTCAAGAGCTAAGTCGTAAACTCGGAGTCTCTGGAAGATTCAATCCCCTCTATGTAACCTGGGTCAGCAATGTTTACTCGGACGAGGTCGCGTTCGAAGATGAATTTCAGAAACGCAATATCCTATTGCCGCTTTCCCTCAAGAACAAACTGAGCCCTGAAGAGTTGAGCGTGCTGATAGCGGCATTTCTTGTGGATCAGACTGGATTGCGAAAGTCTGTTGTATTGTATTCCAAATTCTTCCTTCCCTTGATCATCTACATCATTGTGTTCATTGAAGAGACTCCTGCCCTGGTGAGCATCCCTTATGCCGTGCTGGCTGGCGAATTGGGATATGTTCTGATAGCCTCTATCATGATGGTGTTCCTACTTGCCCAGATAAAGAAACGATGTTTGGCAAATGACTTGCTGACCGCCCGACTTGTGGGAAAGGAGTTGTTTCTCGCTGTTCTCAAGAAGATAGACAACCTCGAGCTTCAAGATATGCAACGTCTAGCGGCAAAACGAGACATCAAAGCTAGACTGTCCTCCAGATTCAAGCCCAGCCTCGAAGAAAGAATGGAGAATCTCATGCGACACTGAGCAACTGGAGGACCGCTTCTCGGGAGAGGCCAGTGTCGGCATTCTCTGTCTGGATCTTCAAGTTTGTGATTCCTGTTTGTCATGTTCCTTCTCGAGCTCTCTGATGGCTTCCAGGATCTTTTCTTTGTGGTGGGCTCCCATTCCGTATATGGCTGAAAGCTTTGCTTGAGGGACGACTAGTATTCCGCTTTCTTGTTCTATGAGGCGGACGCTTGATCCCGGTTCGATCCCATATTTTTCTCTGATCCTGCTCGGCAGCGCGATCAAACCCTTGTCGGAGATCTTCGCTAGGTGACCCATAGTTTCAACCAGAATATCGCGGACTCCAAGCAAGAAAAAAACTTCTTGCTAGGAAGGAAACTCACCGACCATCCTTCCGAAAAGCTTCACCGGGAAACTCCTTTTGCCGATCTCCCTCAAACTCGTACCCACTTTCGAATAACCCGATTAGTTCTTGTGAACGACTTCGATGTCGTGGCCGTCAGGATCGAATACCCATGTCGCGTAATAGCCGGGGTAGTATTCGAGTCGCGGTTGAGGCGGGCTCTTGCGCTTGCCTTCGGCATCCAAAACCGCCTTGTAGAACGCGTCTACCTCCGCAGGGTTTGTCGCGACAAGTACAACCGGGACAAGCTTGGGATCAGGTTTTCCTCTTTTAT
>CAYRXJ010000261.1:0-1715 GCA_964428235.1 uncultured Candidatus Bathyarchaeia archaeon
GATGTTCGAATGGCTCGTGAAAAACCAGAGAGAGGATGGTGGATGGAACTGTGAGACTGAGGATTATCGACCAGGAAACGAGGCGGTTCACCATAGCTCGTTCATGTCCACGATCGAACCCCTCTGGGCATTCTCCGCTCTCGATCCAAGAAAATGGCTGAGTGGAGGAGATGAGGCGGTTGAGAGAGCCGCCGAGTTCATGCTCATACACAAACTCTTCAAAAGTGATAGGACTGGCAAAGTGATCAGGCAGGAATGGACAGACCTGCATTTTCCACTTTTCTACTTCTATGACATCCTCCATGGTCTTCGAGTGGTCACGAAATTGGGTTATGGCGATGATGAGAGAACAAAAGACGCGCGGGAATTGTTGTTGTCGAAACGATTGGCCGATGGAACTTGGCCAATGGAGGCATCGTATGTTCGTGCGCTGAGACGAAACTTCGTGAAAGACGAGAAAACGGGGCGATGGCATTCGATCGCCGAGGAGGGAGTTGATCTCGCGAACCTCTACAAGAGCGGTGGCAAAGTTGCCGACGTTCCAAACGTCTACTTGAGCCTGGGCGAAGTAGGAAAGCCCAACCCCTGGATAACCTTGAACTCTCTGAGAGTCTTCAAGGCTCAAAACTAAACAAGAATTACAGGCGTTCCCTGCAAGTAACAACTCGATAATATCGAGGAATTCCCCATGATGCCCACCTAACCTTGGGCCTCCTGATCAGGTTCGAAAGAATCATTGAATCGCTGATGAGCCTCGTTTCGCTCATCGGATTCGCCAGCACCCTCATCCTACTGTATGTCTTCCTTACCACACCACCAGTAACGTCGATCACAGAGACGAGCGTCGGGGTCTCAGGAGTTTACACGTACAAGGTCACGAACATCTCGATCCAGGGCGTCCCGTTCTTCTGGGTCTTCACGAGCTTGATCTCCCTTTCAGCGGGACACACGTACAAGGCGGCGAAACATCTGTTCATGCATGTTCAGGGAAAGCACCCTCCGCCCCATATCGCCGATGCGCCTGTCGTTAAAGCCTCGGCGTAAACGCTACTTCGCTGGCTTCTCGGCCTTAGTCTTCAGTTCTTTCCATGTGGACCCGCAGACGTGGCAGTTATGGTATCTGTACTCGTCCGTTTCTCCGTGAGAGCGTGAGCAAGGGCCTGTTGTCCCGCAGACTGGGCACGTGTGTGTGATCTGGGACAATGTCTTCGTCGATTCCAGAGGGATTATCCGACCCTGATTATGTCTTCCTGCGGCTTCGATAACGGCTCCCAACCGCCCGAAGTCACAAGAACATCCTGCTCAAGATTGCAAGATCCAAGCTTGCTCGTGACCGTTGGCTCGATCGTGAATACCATATCCTTCTGAACAAGCTTCTCCACCTGCTTCCCATAACGATCAGGCCAGCGTGGACCAAGCAACGGACCGATCTCGTGCGTGTTTCGGCCCAGGACATGACCGAGCGCGTGCTTGTATTCCGGATATCCCCTTTTCATGATCAGTTTTCGCGCCGCGCCGTCAACCTTGTATCCGATCTCCCCGGGTTTCAGAATCTCAAGAGCCGCATCGTTCGCCGCCCTTGCGGTCTCAAACATCTTCTTTACGGAAGTTGGAATGTTCCCTGGTCCTACGAAATAGACACGCTGAATATCGCTGCAGTAGCCCTGATAGTTGACCCCGAAGTCTAGCTTGACAAAATCGCCATTTCTGATCGT
>CAYRXJ010000262.1:0-1658 GCA_964428235.1 uncultured Candidatus Bathyarchaeia archaeon
TGACTTACTTGCACACTATACTATAGCGAAACTTGCCGGCCCATCTTGTCTTGCGGTCACATCGCGTGCAAGGATCACACGGAGAATTGTTGGATTGGTCGGGAGTCAGTTTGCCGCAAATGCTCCTCGAACTCGTGTGGCCATTCGACGTGTCGATTGCACAAGTTGGACTGTGAGCATTGCGGGAAGACGGTTTGTATTGAGTGCGCGGTCGCGAAGGGAGTCCTCAGAAAGAGGTACGCCTGCAGTAGGGATTGTGCAGGATTTCTTTGACCTACGCTGGCTAGACTACTGAAAGACTTCTTTCTTTACCCAGTCGTAGCCTTTTTCTTCCAGCTTAGCAGCGAGTTCTGGTCCTCCGGACTTGACGACCCGTCCTTCCATCAAAACATGAACATAATCGGGTTTGATGTAGCGCAGGATCCTCTGATAGTGGGTGATGATCATGACGCCCATCTCGGGCCCCACGAGCCGGTTGACGCCCTCCGCAACGATCTTGACTGAGTCAATGTCCAAGCCTGAATCAGTCTCGTCTAACACGGCAATCTTCGGCTGGAGAATTGCAAGCTGGAGGATCTCGCAACGCTTCTTCTCTCCGCCCGAGAACCCATCATTCAGGTAGCGGGTCGCGAAGGATTCGTCCATCCCCAGAAGCTTCAGTTTCTCCTTGAGCATCTTTCTGAATTCTAGTACTGAGAGCATTTCTTTGCCAAGGTCGCCTCGATCGCCGCCTCGGCGTACTGCAGTGTAGGCCTGCCGGAGAAAAGTGGACAGTGGAACTCCTGGAACCTCGTAGGGATACTGGAAGGCGAGGAAGATCCCCTTCCTGGCACGCTGGTCAGGCTTGAGCGGGATCATCGTTTCCCCATCGAACAGGATGTCTCCCTGTGTGACTCTGAACTTGGGATGACCCATCAGGGTTGAGGCAAGCGTGCTCTTTCCGGAACCGTTCGGTCCCATTACAGCGTGTATCTTGCCTTGTTGAACGGAGAGGTCTACGCCCTTCAGGATCTCCTTGTCTTCGATCGAGACATGTAGGCCCTTGACTTCGAGCTGGCTCAATTTCCGTTGGGTGCCTTCCTGTTTTCTCCGTGCGAACTCCGCGATTGTTTTAGCTGTTTGTCCGCCATCCTGACGTTCATCATCGTATAACCTACGTCATATTTAAGCCCAGAAATACTAGCACCACTGTCTCTCGTTACATTCCAACTACTCAACTCAGTAGTCGAGATCGTTAGCGAAAACGTAACGCCCTGCTTGTTTGACGGCAACATCATGTCACCACCGTTCGCTGTTGGGGTTACATCATGGCTATCCCCCAGCTGAAGCTAAGCTCAGGTCAGTAGCCAAGTTGGGAGAAGAAGACAAGCTTTGGTAATTCAGATGACTCCGACACGGATCAAAGGCAGCCACTATCTGCTGATTCCAAAAGACCTAGCACAGCTCTTGGAGATTAACGATAACAGTGTGCTCGTATTGACGATCGAAGATTCGGTTAAGGGACAGAAGCTCGTGTATGCGATCCGAGAACGCGGGAATGGGCTAGTCCACAACTAGCGACGAAGGCAACAATCATCGGGGCTCAGGTCGATGGCATTAGCTCCGGAGTTCTTCGTGCTCCTCGGAATCGCCACCTTCCTCGGAATGAGCGTCATCAC
>CAYRXJ010000263.1:0-1626 GCA_964428235.1 uncultured Candidatus Bathyarchaeia archaeon
ATTCGGATTATCTTCAGACCTTCGAGGAAATTGTGGTGAATGCTTCGCAGGTTGCACCTAGTTTCGTGGCAACAGTTCTGACAGAGTCTCTCACAAGTCTTCGAAGGGAAAAGGTTCCTACCGAACATCTTCAGGAGAGACATCTCAAACAGACCTTCGATCTCGTCTCTAAGGGTGCGACAGCCAAAGAGTCAATCCTAGAAGTCCTCAAGTGGCTTTCACAAAACCCCGACAAGGATGTTGAAGACGCCTTGGAAACACTAAACCTTCGAATGCTCGTAAGAGCCGACTTAGAGAAGATTGTCGGAAAGATCGTGGGATCGAATCGGGCTTTCATTGAACAAAACGGATCGAGAGCTGTTGGTCGCCTGATGAACCTGGTAATGGGTGAAGTAAGGGGTCGCGCCGATCCTAAACAGGTCACAGAGATTCTCAGGGTCCAGTTGGAGCAAGTTGGAACATGACCGCTCGAGATGAGCACGCCTCTGACACGATCTCCCTCGATGATCTCGACCGGAAGATTCTTCACTGGTACCTAATTGACGCCCGCCTCTCATTTAGGGAGTTGGCTCACAAGCTAGGAGTGTCGACAACAACAGTCCAATCAAGAACAAAAAAACTAGAGAAAGCCGGAATTATCCGGGGGTACTCTGCTATGTTCGATCACGACAAGTTAGGATTCCAACTTACGGCCATTACGGAAGTCAGCGTCGCCAAAGGCAAACTGCTGGAGTTAGAGAAAGAAGTCGCGAAGATGCCTCAAGTGTTGGCCGTGTATGATGTCACCGGTCTTACAGATGCGATGGTCATTGCCAAGTTCAAGAACAGAGATGATCTCAGCAAGTTCACGAAGGTGCTATTGGCTATGCCCTTCGTCGAGCGCACAAACACACACATCGTCCTGACAACCGTAAAGGAAGACTTCCGTCTCCTCTAACTAAGACTGGGGCCTCGCCGCTTCCTTTAACGATCGAACAGTTTCCTTCAGTTGCGCCTGACTCTCAACCGGATCATCCAGGTGTTCTCCAACGATTTTGACTAAGGTGCTCCCCACTATTGCGCCGTCCGCCCCTGACCGTATTACCTCAGAGACATGTTTCGGTTGTGAGATTCCAAACCCGGCTGAAATGGGAATCTTGCCCTTAGCGAGAGACTTTACGGTTCTAATAGATTGGAGGGCTCGTGGACTTAACGTCTCGCGAGGTCCTGTAACGCCGAAAAGAGAAACAAGGTACAGAAATCCCTTGGATCTTTCGAGAATCTCGAGAAGCCGGGCTCTAGATGTGTTAGGTGCTACGAGGTAAATGACATTGACATCGTGTTTCAGGGCGAGGCGCCTGAACTCTTCGCTCTCTTCGACCGGTAAGTCTGGCACGACTATCCCGTCCACGCCGTTATTGCGCGCTTTCATCAAGAAACGCTCCAAGCCCATTACGAATATCGGGTTGTAATAGCTCAGCACGACAAATGGAACCGAAAATTTCTCCGAGAGTTCTCCGATCCCCTCTAAGATCTTGCCGGGGGTCGCCCCTTCTTTCAACGCTCTCATGCTAGAAGCTTGTATGACAGGACCGTCTGCAATAGGGTCGGAAAATGGGATTCCGATCTCGACGATATCGGCGCCAC
>CAYRXJ010000264.1:0-1578 GCA_964428235.1 uncultured Candidatus Bathyarchaeia archaeon
CCAAGTATCTTGACTCGGAGTCGCGAGACAGTTTAGCAATATAATACGGGATATAGAACACGTTTCCGCCCAGAACCTCTAGCGTGTCCAGGTCTATTTTTTGGGAAAGCTTGAGCCCCTGAGCAAGGAGCTTCCATTGAGCCTCTCCTGTGCCTGAGGAGACCAGTCGTTGCAGGTCTGAGATTCTCTGTTTAATGAACGAAGTCGAATCACCACCAGAGAGGACTTCAGAAATACCAACATCCGATTGTGTAGCCTCACCGAGTTCCCGAAGGAGTTCAGGTTGGAAGCCGAAATCAACCTCAGGTAGGTCGATAATGACTGACTTGCCCTCGTTGATGACGGTGTGTTTTGAGATGAAACCTTTTCTGGCCGAAAATCTGTATGATAGTTCAAGATAGGGGAGATACAGGATCTTTTCAGAGATTACTCTCTCGACCGGGCCTCTAAGGACGCCGCCCTTTGCCCGCTTCTTTTCCGCCTCATCTCTCAAGACTGCTTCGGGAACTAACAGGGGGAGTGTTCTCGCGGCTATTTTTTCCGCGGATACTCCCTCCCTCAAGCGTTTCAGCTCAGTACTTTCTAGGGGCCCTCTGTGATAGCTCATCAACCAACGAGGAATCAGAATTCCTGACATTCCTTGGTCAAACACTTGATAGTAGAACTGCCTTGTTTTGAGAGAGGAAATAGTCTCAAATGCATCAGTCCCTAGTGAAAGGCCCGTTCTCACCCGTTCGATGTCCTGACGAGTTGACAGATTGCCAATGAAGCGGAAGTTCGCATTCGAGATTACTTTGTAGTCTACATCGGACGGGTTTTGAGTCGCCATGATAATGCCAAGTCCATATGCTCTGGAGACATGGATCAGATGAAGGAGTATCTTCTTCGATGGCGGTTCGCGGACGGGGGGAGCGTATCCATGAACTTCGTCGAAATAGAGAAGATACTGAAGTGTTTGGGTCCCTTCCTGACGAGTTAGCCAGTAGAAGAGTTCCTGTAACAGGTATTCGACGAACAACTGCTTGCCCTGTTCGTTGGGAATGGATCTTAGGTCCACTACGCAGATTGGGGTCCTACCTGAATTGGCATGGAACCATCGGTCGAAGTCCGGGGGTTCTCCTATGAACCAAGCTTTCGCACCTGCATCGGTGAGGAGAACGTTCAATCGCTTGCTGAGCTCGATTCTTTCTCTTGGCCTAATCGCCTCATCTAAGGGGAGAATTCCGAGTTTGTCGAAGGGAGGCTTAGCGATGAGTTCGATTAGCTTTTCTAGGTTAAGTTCGTGGCCGCTTCTCCACTCCTGCTCCAATACTCGAGTGACTAGGGAGCGCTGCACTCGGCTATCGTCGGAGTAGCCTGCTAGCCGGAGCAGGTTCGAAGCTTTCAGGTCCAAGAGGTCGAGCGCAAGGCTTGGCTCCTCTGTCATCATCTTTGCAAAATCCTTTGGAGGAGTCAGGTTAGGTGACATTGAAACGGGCAGTCCATTGTTGGATCGTGGGGTGTAGATTCTTACTTCGGTCCTGTTCACAAACTGCTTCAAGTCTTCGCCAGCCAGTCCTGCCGAAGTGCAATTTTCCT
>CAYRXJ010000265.1:0-1532 GCA_964428235.1 uncultured Candidatus Bathyarchaeia archaeon
CACCTCAGTCATGCTGATTTTTAATCTCTTCCTGGGGTTCATCTTTCCTCATTTCGTAGACGAGTTTGATTGAATCAGGATTCTCGTTGAGGCTAAGTTGGAAACGAGAAGATGAAGCAACTCCTAGAAGCCTAGCAATGTCTACAGGAATCAGCAAGTATAGACTGTCCCGTAGTTTGACTGGCTTCACCTTAAGCGGCACAGAGATTCAACTTAGCTTGGGCAAAGTGAACGCGTTGAATGAGAGTAACGTAACCGTCAGATCAACAGGTAGGGTTACAACTGCAAATCGTCTATTGAGTCTTGGTCCTCTGACAGACCGGTCCATCCAAAATGTTCTTTCAGTTGTTCTGCCGCGTTCTGAGAATCGGTGGCCTCAATTGTCGAGATCCGGTACAAATTCGCTAACTTTTTCGCCTTTTCGCTCAACCCTGGAATTGCCACGAGAATCGTTTGGGTTGGACTCACATCGAATACCTTTGCGTAAAGAGTGGCTATTGGGGTCTCTTCAACTTCGCGTTCACTTGCAACCACGTCAAGGACTACAAGTTCTACCGATCCTTTCGAAGCGATCGCATCGAACCTGTGCATCGCCCCTGATCGTCCAGCTATTTGGCCAGGCATTTCGACTCTATATTGGAATTCTTCCAAGATTGCTCCTATCGGTTTCATTACCAGAAAAGTTCTCTTGAACTCTTCTTCAGCCTCACTGCTAATCCGATAACTATACACATTTACGAACCCAGTGTCTCTTATAGTGAAAATGTGTCCGCAGCTTCTGCACCGATGAATTGGGCTGGGAAGATCCGACCTCTTGCCGCACTGGGAGCATTGAAACCATGCTCCAAGTTTTTGGTAATCTACCCCTGCCTCTATTAGTTCTTTCGAACACTTAGGACAGTAAAGGCCCCCCTCGATAAGAAAATTGTCAACGTTGTCAATATTTCCGCAAACATTGTGTTCCAGCAGGGTTTTCCGTTCGATATCAATGGAGTTGCAGTTTGGGCACACGTAATCGTTGCTCACATTAGCGGACAGGCAGGCTGGACAAACCAAAATCTTTTCGTAAAACTTCCGCTTGAGGATTCCCACGTCCCACAGCTTGTCCACAAGTTGTTTGGCAGCCACCACGTCACCATCAACGATCTCCTCGACCTCGGGATATCTCGCGGTTTGGTCAAGGTCAAAACTTGGAACCAGTTCGACAATCTCACCCTTCATGAATCTGCCGAGAAGCAGCTGAACCCCTTGCTCTTGATAGAGCCTGAGCCTATCCTTTGACGTCATCTGATTGACTCTACTCCATCGATCTTCGAGCGGCTTGGACGCGAGTCGGGCTTCCCTGAATATTCACAGGTTGTACCCTCTTCGCAATGCGAAACGTATCAGAAGCCATATTCCGCGGCGAGACCGACCGTCCCAAGTGAAGCGTTATGGCAGACGGGCCAGGCACTCCAAGCGCTAGTTCTAGAACACCTACCGGTATCCCGGGCCTGGATAAGCTGCTTACTGGTGGCCTTCCAAAAAGCATG